>CAZISK010001222.1:0-1988 GCA_964541355.1 uncultured Candidatus Obscuribacterales bacterium | reverse complement strand
TCTTCCGCCTTTTCATGCGGACCCTCGAACTCCCAGTTCCCGACGACCCAACTCATTAGAGCCTCCTCGTACATGGAGTAGCCACGAGTTCTACAATCCGTGGTAGACAATGCAGTTAGCCAACCATCACTGCCTAGCGTCGCTCACGTCCGTTCTGCATGCATCTCGTCTGCAAGCAGCCCACCAATGACCTTGCGCAGCTCCTCGGAATTCGAACCATCGACCAGGATGGCAGTGTCAGAATTCAAGCTTGAGCGCAAGACGTTGATGACATGAGTAGAATCAGGACAGCGGTACGTGACAAAGTGTGGATTGCGAACCCCTTTTAAGATAGATTCGGCCTCCTGTCCGATTGTTAGCAATGCAGTGAAATTACGGTCAGATAGCCACACTCCTAACTGGTTGTGAATACTGTCGCTAGCTTCTCCCAGTTCTTGCATGTGCGACAAGACAATGAACTTGCGAGATTGAGGTACAGCTCTATCGTCTAGAAAAGCCGATACAGCAGCGCGAACAGAGTCTGGCGTTGCAGAGTAAGACTCATCGATGATAAGCGCACCCTCTGACCCGACTAAACGCGAGCCTCGTCCGCATGGCGGTGCGTACTGGCCCAGCCCTTCTGCGATTTTGGCATCCGACATTCCAAGCTCACGAGCACAAGAAATAGCGCACCAGGCATCACGCAGATATCCGCTGCCATGAGCATGCAATTGAAAAAGAACATCGCTGCCGGTCAACGAAAACACCGTTGTCTCAGGTGTGACAGCGATCTCCTCGCTAGCATTAGCGTTGTAGATTTGGCACCGACCACCGCTGAAGACCTGACTGACTCGTTCGACAAGGCTTTGACCAGCATCACCAAGGACCGCCAAGCCAGTGTCGCGTCTAGCGCCTTCGAGTATTTCGCATTTTGCAGCCGCGATGTTTTCCACGCTGCCAAGCGTCTCCAAGTGTGCCAGTCCGACATTTGTGATCACTGCAATGTCAGGCTTAAGACCTGCAGATAGCCAGGCTATCTGTCCCCTGCCGTTTTGTGAAAGCTCCACTATCAATATTTGAGTATCAACCGGCATAGACAGAAGTGTGACCGCCAAGTTTCTTGAATCAGGACTTCCTTGGTCTGTCGTATATACCCGATACGCCTGCGAGAGGATCGACCGACACATGTCTTTTGTAGTGCTCTTACCAGAACTGCCCGTTATAGCCACAACTTTCGGATTGATGCTCTGCCGTGCGGCAGAGGCAAGTAGATAGAGACTGTGCAACGTGCTCGGCACTCCAATCAAAAGCATGTCCGAATGCGCAAATGTCACTGTGTGCCCTTCAAGCACAATGCAGCCGATAGCACCGCAATCACCGGCTTCACCAAGAAAATCGTGACCATCGCTCTTACTAGATGGTAGGGCCAAAAACCACTGACCTGGCTGGAGCAAAGAGATGTCCCAACAAATGGTCCCTCCTTCTGACGGCAGAACACCTCTCATCACCTTGCCGTGGCAGATGTTGAGAATGTCATCAGCAGTGAACTTTTGTGCCATGCTAACTACGCTCCTCCTGCCAGAACCCGTTCCAGCTTAGATTGAGCCGACTGATTTACCCGTTGGCGTTTCAGAAGCCCCGATAAAAAGCGCTTTTCCGTTCGAGAGACCATCCCGTCGGCAAGCACTTCCTTGGCAATCATGTCCGCCATCTTGTCGTCAATCGCTTTATTGCGACCAAGAAATCGTGCCACCATCTTTTTCATTTGCTGTTTTTTCATTGTCACATCCTTATACTGTTGTCCCTAATTTGCATTTGGCAGCCATCTAAACGGCTTTGGAATACCAACTCGATCACGGTATGAAGGGTTGTTTTTCTGAAGATAGACCGAGACATCCTCCTCCGAGATACCCAGCTCGGTTTCATCGCCGCTCCACTATCCATCGCTGATAGCTCGGCACATGGGCGAGTACCGCATGAAGATCTCGTACAGTATCGATTCAACTCAA
>CAZISK010001221.1:0-1989 GCA_964541355.1 uncultured Candidatus Obscuribacterales bacterium | reverse complement strand
GAATGCAGACTGACGTGAGTGCACCAACGGACGATAGACCCTTCTTCTTCCAGACCACAAAGCTGAAGGACGCAGTCAAAGTCTTATTGAATCCAAGTCAGTGGCTGGAAGGTTGTATGTCTTTCCACGTCAAAGGACTGGTCCTTTTGATGGCAATAGCTGCAGTGCTCAATGCCTTTTTCATATTCTTGCCACTTGCCATTGTGGGCAAGATACCATCGCTGAAAAGCAGCGGCGCTCTTATGATCCATTTCCTTTGCATCGGAATCGGATTCATGTTGCTGGAGATAGCACAAATTCAGCGTCTCAGCATTTTCCTGGGCGCACCTGTACTGGGGTTGGCCGTAGTCCTGTTTTCTCTTTTACTGTCCGGCGGTGCCGGAAGTTACTTTAGCGGTATGGGTACACCTCTAAAGCGCGCCGAGGAGCGTCTAATTATTCTTTTGTGCGTTGTTGCCGTGACTGGCTTTGTGACGCCATTCCTGCTGGGTACTTGTAGCGGGTTGCAGCTCATTGGCAGAGCATTGGTGGCAGTTGCTCTGGTATCACCTATGGGGTTTGTCCTTGGGATGGCATTTCCTCTAGGCATTCAATTGGCGGAGAAGAAACAGCTCTATGATGTACTGCCCTGGTTCTGGGGGATCAATGGAGCCGCATCGGTTTTCTCTTCTGTTCTGGCTACGTTCATCATGCTGTACTATGGAATCTCAGCGACATATTATTCGGGTGTTGCCTGTTATGTTCTTGCTGTTTTGGCTTTCATCTGGTCGATGGGGCGAAAGAGCTGATAGAGAGACAAAGCGCTTTATCTAGAGAGCTGAAATCGAAGGAGCAGGCACAGCTAGCGCAGCCCGAAGTGTCACCTGATCCCGCGCTCGATCAAAGCACCGTATTTTAATAACGGTAGGTATCCGGTGTCTAGCTCAACTCTGCGCACCCACTACTGCCTCAGTTGATCAACGACTATGCCGTGAGGAAGGCTCGCGCTTTCGATCGTGAGCAACTTCTGATAGTTGGACAGAGCGATGCTGAGGTTGTCGTCTCCATTGTTTCTGGCAAATAGAAAACCGTGCTCTATCAGTCCAAGACCGTCTTTGACGGCGATCTCACGTTCGAGCAACGAGCGAAGACGATCGGAGCTTTTCAAATACTTACAGGCGATGAGCTTTAGAAACAGACGCCTGATCTGCGCTTGATTCTTTAGCTCTTTCGCACTTTCCATTGCAGCCGAATAGTAACGATCGTAAGCTTCGTCACATTCCGACCGCGAATTGAAAAAACTAGCAGTGCCCATCTTTGCATCGCCCACTGCAACAAGCAGATTTATCCTTTCAACAGGATCGTCGACCTCTCCTTCCAAGATTTCGGATAATAGTCGAATTGCTTTTTGATGCTCTCCGTTGATGGAATAGAGCCGAGCTAGATTGATCGCTTGGGTAGTAATCACCTTCTCGTCGTATGATTTTCGGGCCGCTAGAAGTTGGAGTTCGCCCTGCTGGAACTCCTCCTGCTTTATATGTGGAACAGTTACCAGCAATGGGTACTTATGGAGATCGCTGTATAGAGGTATGAGCGTCAACGAAATGGAAAAACCACAAAGAAGGAGAACGTGACCTCCCTGAATCTTGTTCTGAAAATTCTTCAGAAAACGGTCCATGTTGCCGTTTTTTTCCTGCCAACTAGTTTATTATACAGAGGTTCCGAGTGTTCGGTCGCGCTTTCGAGGAGTGAATACAAACAGCCATAGTCTTCCTTCACGAATACTGCTCACTTCTCACCATACATGCCCAAGGCGGATGCATTAAAACGAATTTTCTGGATAAGTCTTATCCAGATCCCTTTTATCCTGGCTCTCGTCGTCACCTCACAGAAATCTTCTGTTTTTGTAGAGGGCTTCAGGCAGTCGTATGGAAATCCGCGTACTGAAGTAATCGCGATGATCCAGCATAGTTGCTGGTTGCTGCATGCAGCAGCCTTCATTTTGCCTTT
>CAZISK010001220.1:0-1991 GCA_964541355.1 uncultured Candidatus Obscuribacterales bacterium | reverse complement strand
TTTGTTCAGGCAGATCGTCGTGCAGATCTACTACGATCGACTCACGAACGTTTACTTCTACCTGGACAACTTCGGCCAACCGGTTCCATACCTGGGACCAAGACCGGGCTAATGCGGCAGCCACCGGTCTTGCGGAAGACAATTGACTCGTAGCTTGCTGCACACGGCGAAGACCGTGTTGTCGGCAAGCTACGAAGCCGCGGGATGGGGAAAAGAGCGCCAACGCTCCGCTTTCCCATCTCTATAAATTTATTATACTATATTCTCTCGTATCTTACGACAGAAAGCAAAAGGACGCATTCGCATTCAGCGACACCGCTTCGACCCGGGGAAACCTCTACAGATGGAGCAGTGGAGAGCGCCCCCGATGATGGTGGCGCTCTCCACTGCCGACGAAGCACCCGAAAGCGACCTTCAAGACAAAGGCAAGAACATCAGCGATTGTTGCCGTCCTTCTTCTTGCGAACCGACGACCTTAAGCGTCTGAAGCGAGCAATGATTGCCTGAAGCGGCTCCATGCTACGTTTCGCGAACAGGACCGCCGTCACAAGACACACGGCGCCTACCGCAAAGAAGACTGCGGCTACCGAAAGACCACCGTCCCAGGATTTGAGATCGTGTAGCATCCAGCACACGTTCATCGAGGCCCAGGCTGCCATCGCCGCAGTCACGAGCATTTGAGACCATGCTCGCTCAGTGTAGCGAAAGACCAGCAGGCTGGCTGCCACGGTAAACACCGCCAGAATCTTGGCGGTCAGGGGAATGCCGAACATCCATGAGGCATCCATCAAAAACCAGCACACAGAGCCGATCGTCTCGACAACAATCAGTCTGGAGTTCATTTTCTCATCCATCTGAACCTCGCGATCTACGTGGCAGTCGTAAAAGGTTTCTCAAGACGGCGGCGGTCTGCGCAAAGCAAACCGCCGCTTCCGTCAAACAATCTGTCTCAGTTGATCCAGTTGGCGTTCCACACGCTCAGACGCTGCACGTAGCCTTGCAAGTCCTGCCGGCTAATCGCGTACATGGGTACGGTTGCTACACCGCCCATCGAGGTGCCTGGCAGAATCACAGTGTCGTAGACATGCCCGATCTGACAGATGTTCTTCTCGAGATACCGAATCAAAACAAGCTCGGACTCGGGATATTGCGACTTGTCTGCGAGGGCCTCGCCCAGAGAGGCAAGTGTGATGCCATCGGTCGCCGCGAGCCGATCGAATCGGCTGAGAGCGAAGCTCACCGCCAGCGGTGCCTGCTCCAAATCCTCACGGATGTTCCTCGCGATGCGGCGGCTCTGCCAGAGCGAGATCAGGAAGGTGGGGGCAACGAACGCGCATGCACCGATGAGCGCCTGGCTCTTGGTGCTGAGAATCACTCCGGCGACGAAGCTCAGCACGCTCACCACGATTGACGTCGTCTTGACCGACCTGGGTCCGGACGTACGCGCCAGATCCGGCGCGAACACCCCAAGGAATACGCCCTGAGCGAGGGCGATTAAAAGCAGCGTTGTGATGCTGAATTCAGGCAACATAAATCCTCCTTCGTTGTTATGGAGAGCTGCCGCTTGCGCGGACAGTCTCCTGGAAAGACATGTTCAGGAGCGGACGGCAGAGCGGTTGTTTTTGATAACGCGCTTGTACCAGAGTCCGCTGTCTTTGACAGAACGATTCAGGGTCTTCCGATCAACATGCACGAGCCCGAACGTCTTCTTGAAGCCGAGCGGCCATTCAAGGTTGTCGAGCAGGCTCCAGACAAAATAGCCCCGCACATCGACACCGGCTTGAATGGCCCGTGCAAGTGCGCTGAGATGACTGTCGAGGTAGGCAATCCTTCCTGTGTCATGAATCCGACCGTCGGACTCGACTGTATCATCCAGGGCTGCGCCATTCTCAGTGATGTAGATCGGCGGCAGGACGTACTCTTCGTTGAGCTTCAGAAGCATGTCGGACAGAGACTCCGGCACCATCTCCCAACCCATCTGGGTTCGCTCA
>CAZISK010001219.1:0-1994 GCA_964541355.1 uncultured Candidatus Obscuribacterales bacterium | reverse complement strand
AATTCTGGGTTTACTGGGATTCACTTCCGGACCCTATTCTATAGGGGGGTTGGCGAGCCCGTTGACCCTGATGTCAAGATAAACTACCATTAATTGATCTGAAAATTCAGATTCTTACCAATTTCTGCGCCTGTCAGGGCTTCGGGCACTTGACTTGCGAAAAAATGAAAAATGAGTAATAACAGTACAATGGGCCTTCGTAAAATGGCGTTTCACGCCTGTAGAAGGGGGAGCAGTTAAGTTAGTAATGAGGTATTACTGTGACCTGTGATTGTTGCGCCAAAGAAAAATTACCAGAGCAACTACTTCAGAAATTGGCAGAAGTCGAACAAGAGCTCACCGGAACAGCAAAGCGAATAGTCAAAGCAGCCAGCGACCCGTTTTCCGGTGTTATCAAATTCCTGGAAGATAGACCAGAGAATACCTCCCTGCACGGATATTTCGTCGATCGTGCATTGATCGAGACGTTTGGAAGTCGCGACCAGATTCCTGGACTCATTCGCGCGCTTGCATCGCATGTTCGTGAAATCATCAGGCATTCCAACGTGATTAATATCGTCAACGAACATCCGACCGCAGAGCGTTGGGGACAGTATGTAATAAAACAGACGGAGTATATGCGTTTTGAGATTTCCGTCGAAAAGGGCAGTTTGGTATTGAAGAACATCAAAGGACTGTTTGGTATCGAGCATGGTGTCGAACTGCCGCTTGAGCGAATTGCGGTTCAACCTCCATCCAAGCTTATCGTGACAGCAAACATGGGTATATTGCGTCCGCAAAAAGTGCTCGATATCTAGATTGCGAGGCGCGAATGTCTGATTACAATGCTCTGGTGTACGCTCATCGCGGTGGGCGAGAGTGGGCACCGGAAAATACTATGGCTGCTTTTCGAAAGAGCCTTGAAGCTCGTGTTGACGGGATCGAGTTGGATGTTCAACGCTGCAAGACCGGGGAGCTGGTTGTATTTCACGACCACGATTTGGGACGAACAACCAACGGCGTAGGTTTAATCAAAGAGTGCAGCCTCGATGAACTTCAACGTTTGAGCGCCGGCTCATGGTTCGACAAAGAATTTTCAGCGGAAAAAGTTCCGCTGCTCAAAGATGTTCTGGCGCTTGTCGATGGGCAGTTGATTTTGAATATCGAGATCAAAAATTTACCGGAGGATTATCCCGGTATTGATGATGATCTTATCGAGCTCTTGAGCGAGTATCCATATATGGACAAGATCATTTTCAGCTCCTTCGACAATAGAATCACGAAGCGTATGCAATCGAAGCAGCCGGAATGGAACTATGCCGTTCTCCTGGATGGAATACCTCCCGATGTCGTAGAGATGGCTTCTTTCATGTCGGCGAAAACCTGGCATCCATACTTCGAGTCTTTGCTGGAAGACGTCTGTGAGGAAGCCCGAAAAGCTGGCTTAAAGGTTAATGTGTGGACCGTAAATGGTCAGAGAGATTGGGTGAAAATGCTCAAGATGCCCGTAGATGGCATTATGACCGATGATCCACTTGGCTTGTTAAAATTCATCGAAATGGTTGTCAAGGTACGCACCTGACCATCGTTTTCGAGGAACAACATACTAGTAAGACCCCGTAGTTTTGTTGTGAAACAGTGGACTGGACTTTGTCATCTATTTTTTGGGTACTTGATTCGATGGATAAAACCGTCGCGTCGTACGCCGCCTTCTTAGGTCTATATGTTTTAGCTTCGTTTGCGATTCTTTCGCGTTGGAAAGATAAGTGGTGGGCGTATGTTTCGATCTGGATTGTTTATGCCGTCGCAGGTCTGGTCATAGCTGTTTGGCTTGCCCGCGATCTCTTCGATGCGATCAATCTTACCTCGATGGCCTGTTTTCTCGGCGGCGTCGGGCTGTTTGGCGCGAGCGCCTATGCTGTTTGGCCCAGCCATAAAAAGACGGCGACTGCTTTCTCACTATTCTCTATTTTATTGTCGATAATTGTAATCGATGCATTTGTAGTAGAGCCCCA
>CAZISK010001218.1:0-1999 GCA_964541355.1 uncultured Candidatus Obscuribacterales bacterium | reverse complement strand
GAATTCCCGGATCGATATCATGTTCCATTCCAGCACTCATACGCGCTTCCTGGTATCCGAGTCCCCTCAATATGTACTCTTCCAACAGCGCTCGTTGCTGGATCAATTTGACGATCGCCTCCTCTCCACCTGAAATCCCTGGGTCGTAATCGTAATCAAGCCCAGCATTTTTTCGAGCCTGCTGATATGGAACTCCCTCCATGACGAATTTTTCCAAGAGTGCTGTTGACCGAAAACCATCTTCGAGTCTGGGTGCTGGGAGGAATTCAGAATCAAAGAACAGCTTGCCTTTTCCCATTTTTGTATTGAGTCTCTCTTGCGGAGCAGCCACATCCGCACGTCCATTGAGTCTCATCGGCAAAGTATTTTCATCTGCTCTTGTGCTCAGAGCGGTGGACGAGCCAGATTGTGTTGGCGTGAATCGCTTCCCAGTATTCGCATCTGGTTCAGAAGCGTTCCCCTGTGCTGACGTTTTGGTGTCCAACCAAGCGGAACTGATTATGATTACGTCGGCTAAATCGGTTAGCGTTTTACCAGTTGGAACTGACGAAGATTCTCCCTTCCTATTGTATGCACCATTTTGATAATCGAAGAACTCATTAAATAGCGCAGCTGAAGCGCTATCCGTGGATCCGCTATCTTGATTGTCCAAGCCGTATTCTTGCATAGAATCTTCTCCTTGTGTAGAACAGTTTGCTGGCGCGAGCCTGACCCACTAATCAAATGGTGGCAAGCTCTTCTGAAAACATACATTGCAGACTGTCAATGACTGGTGCTTGTGATTTTCTTCAGCGCCTTCAATTGCCCCGGCGGAGCACACTATAGCGTTCAGATTCGACCGAATTGTGACTGGAATCTTCTTGTCTGCCGTCACAAAATGGTCGACTCTTTCAGGCATTGTCTTCGGCGATGGATGCTGGGGGCGAACTAAAAAAATCAGTTCTGAAGTCGGCTGATCAGGGTGTTCTGAGAACACTCAGCAACATAGTCGCGTAGCAGGCCTTTTTCGAAGCGATCTCGATTTACAGAAAACGCGAATGACACAAGGAGATGGCGAATGATAAATGAAATCGGCAACTTTAATTTATCGAAAGCACAGTCGAGTTGTTTCGGATTGAGGCAATCTGGGGAAGCTTCTGGCCACTGCGTTGTGGACTCAGATGTGAATTGCGGCAACTTGCTTGATTGGTCTATGGAAAGTCACGACGGCATCGTTGAAGAAGAGCCAGACCCTGTTCAAAAAGTGCCCCAGGAGTCGGGCGATACCAACAAGCGCTACTCTGTGGGGAAGGCTCTGGAAGTGTCGGATCCTGGACCGACTAGTGAAGAGGGTATGTACCTTACTTGGGTGTTGAATCGTAGAGATTTAGCTCGTGCGGTCGAGCTGCACATGGAGATCAGGCGGTTAACTGAAGAATTAAGTAAGCAATGTTCTGCGCCCGCCACGCTAAGGAGAGATAGTACGCTCAAAAAAGCCTCGACAGAATTGACGTTGGCACAGAATAGCCTCAAGTCGATGAATCTTTCGAAGGCTGCTCTAGAGATAGCTGAACGGTTGTCGCAGAATCCTGATTTGAAGATCTTCGCCTACAACCGGATGATACAAGACAAATTTGGATTAACGACCAGTAGCGCCAATATACGGCCCGCGTCCGACTACTTGTTAAAGCTTATGCGATCCGACGCACTCAAAAAGGAGTTGTTCGCGTTTGCTGAAGCAACCGATACTTGGGCTCCAGGTGAATACATGTATCAGGATTCTAAGGCGACTGGTGAAGCATTGAGAGGTCTGAAGATAACTATAGGCTTCGGTCTGGCTGTACCGAAACGAGTTGTCGAAGATGTTCTTCAGACAATCGAACGAGATGGTCAACGACCTGGCTCGTTGAGAATTGAGGCTTACATGAGAGAGTTCGTTGGACACTTGGATCCTCTCGAATCATACGAGATCCTTGTAAAAGGTGTTGATGGGGCGTCGATGATATACCTCCATGAAGCC
>CAZISK010001217.1:0-2000 GCA_964541355.1 uncultured Candidatus Obscuribacterales bacterium | reverse complement strand
TACAAAGCGAGATAGTAAGCCCGTTCTGAACGCAGTGAAGGAACCCGGTGTTAGGCCGCTTCATCCAGGCGGATACGGGCAATCTGCGATTGCACTGTGCCCGAGCCGGGGAATCCGCAAAGCCTGAACAGGTACAGCTATGTCCTGAATAACCCTCTCAAGTACTCGGATCCGACAGGGCATTCGAATTGCCTGGAATGCGTAGGCGCCGGCGCTGGTGGCGCCTATGTTCCTGCTCTTTCTTGGCAGAACGGGCAAACAGGCCTACTGATAAAGGAAACAGTAATCGACGTAGCCGCTGCCCTCGCGGCCGCTTATGCTACCATCTCGGTCACGACTAAGGTCGTTGAGCCTGCCAGGTCACAAACAGGCGTTGCCGCGCAAGGTGGGCAATTTGTCGATGTAATCCCATTTGCCAAGCTCAATCCCGAAGGCAATGCAGGAGAGAGGCCATGGAATAGACCGGGTGGACAGAACTTCCCGAAGAACCCGAAGGAGGACAGACCCACACCGCCGCCCTTTGGCGACCCAAGACAAAAACGCCTGGGGCAGGAGCCGCTCGAGTTACCTCCTGTTGAAGACGTATTGAAAAGTCTCGATCCTAAGCAGATCGGCTGGGGAAGATTCGTTCTGGCCAAGATGGGCGAGTTGATAGATGCCATCTTAGGCAATATTCCGCAATAGGGAGTCATCAGTGAAGCTGCTTGAGCATATCCTACACAGGAATTCAATCAATGCTGAGGCAGTGCTCAGCGAAGCCGAATCCTTGTTTCGTAGAAATGAAGATAAAGCCGCCTCAAGATTGCTGAACAGCTTGGAGCAACAAACGCTGACGCCGGAGCAGCGATGGTCCGTGTTGCTCCTGCAAGGATGGATATGTCATCGACACGCAAGACACATCCAGGCGATGGAGTATGCGGATAGGGTGCTGTCTGAATCAGACGACGCTTACTTCCTCGGCAGAGCACATCACTTGCGTGGGCTAAGTTATCTCGGCAAAGCATATGCACTACCCGAGGACTCTGAGACTGAGGTGGCTGCAGCACAGCAGGAATTTGAACTCGCTATCGATCTGCTCACGGGGCGTCAGGAACAACTTCGCGTCTATGATAGTCTGGCGATCTTGTTGGCCGACACCGATCAAGTTGATCAGGCCATAGCCTTAGTGGAATCTGTTTTACGGGGTTCACTTCCTCCCTCTGAGGATCTCGGCTGGTTGCACGCGTGCCTTGGCGAACTGTACGTTCAGGGCAAGGGTGACTGCGCTAATGGAGTAAAACAGCTCGAATTGGCATTATCGCTCTTGGAACCAACATCAATCACACATTCCTGGGTGCACAGCCTGATAGCCGAGTGTTACAACAAAGCCAGTGAGTTCGAGAGAGCTTGCGTGCATGCTAAACGTGCATTGGATTTGGCCAAGCAAAACAAAGGCATTCAGAAGTTCGCCTTGATACGCGCTCATGAGCAATATGCGATTTCGCTTGCCTGGGGCGATTTCGACTTAGATCTTGCCGAACATCATCTCGACATTGCAATCGGTATTGTGGACGGGGAAAGCTCAAAAGCAGATGAACTGAATGTTCGATTGGGCGAAGTCTTAAATATGCAAGGCCGCAACGCCGAGGCATTGCCGATATTGGAAAAGGTGATTAACCGGGGCGGTAGGGTTGGCGTTCCACGCTCCTTGTATGCTTTGGTCGGACACGTTGCCGTCAAGAGCAAGGAGTACTTGAAGGCAGTAGAATTTCTTAATCTTGCGGTTGCGGAATCAGACGGAGACGTAGACCTCTCAATACATAGCTATCTGTATTTGGGCATCGCCTTATATCATCTGGGCCGCTATTACGAAGCATCTGAGGCGTTTCGTGCTGGCTTGCGGCTAGCGCCCGCAAACCACCATGAATGGTCGGGTTTGATGAAATGGTTGCTAGCAGCGAATCGGTTGAAAGCATAATTGACCCCAAGAACCGGACCAGAAGCTAAGGTGGAAGGTCAGG
>CAZISK010001216.1:0-2002 GCA_964541355.1 uncultured Candidatus Obscuribacterales bacterium | reverse complement strand
GAGTAAACTGTTGGCACTGGCAATTTATTATCCACCTGACAAGTGAAGATTAGAGACCAATTTATCGCCTTGCTCTGCCTGCCAATCGTATGCCAATTGGCTACGGTTGGTTTGCTCTGGTCGACTCTCGTCAGACTCGACGATTCTGCACGGCAGGAAGCGAGCGCAAAGCGAGTGGTATCGCTCGTCTATGAAGTGTCCGGAACGATGGGTTCGGCGATTCTCACAACCACAGCCAGCAATATGTTCGAATTTGCCAAGCGAAGCCAGAAAGTCGCTGATTTCGTCAAGGAAGTTGGTGAAAGAAAGAAAGATCTTCTGAAGCTCGTAGAAGGAAATGAGCGTGCGTCGAAACTCGCAAAACGTATGTGCGAACACTCAACCAGAGTGGTGGAAGATTGGGCAGAGATGTTCAGCGCGTATGACGCTAAACACGAAAAGATGTTTTTCGCCCAATTCATGACTAAGCAGGAGTACATGGAGTCGGTAAAAGCTCACTTAGACCTGATAAACCAGGACACTCAGGAGCTTTTGGCGATGTATAGCCCGGTGGCGAAAGAACTTACTCCAGATGCGATCAAACAAAGAGAGACTTTTCGAACTCTCGTTCTTGCCGCCATTGCAGTCACTCTGGCACTACTGGCGGTGCTGACTGTGATCTTCTTCAAATTTACTATTGGCCGCCTGAGCGAGCTTATGAGACACGTTCAGACTTTTGCCACAGGCAAAGAGACTTTCTCGCCGCTTCCAGGTACCGATGAATTGGCAGAGCTCGACCAGACCTTCGCGAAGATGGCGGAAGAGCGGAGAAAGCTGGATCAGCTGAGACAATCAATCAGAGAGATGGTTAACCACGACATGCGCTCGCCGCTAACTTCGATGAACATCCGCCTGGAATCGGTGCTTGATAGATTCGGCCCGGAGCTACCGCCCAAAGTTCTCGAGCATGTCCGACAGGTGGCGACAGAAACTCAACGGCTGGCCAGGCTCGCCAATACGCTGCTTGATGTCGACAGAATGGAAGATGGCAAACTAGACGTAAACGCAAGAAATATTTCTATCAACGACATTGTCGTTGGATCTATTGCGGCATTATCTGGTCAAGCCGAACGCCTCAAGGTCACACTTGAAACCGAACTGGAGCCCAATCTCAACGCCTATTGCGATCCTGATAGAACGATTCAGATCGTCACTAACTTTTTGTCCAACGCCTTGAAGTTTTCACCCAAAGGCGGCTCCACAGTCTGGATAACTGCTCACGCTGTCGAGAACGATATTGTTCGAATCGAAGTAATCGACCAAGGTAAAGGCATTCCGTCTCACGAGGTGGGCAATCTTTTCACGAGATTCAAGCAGTTAAGCCAGCCGGATGAAATTCGCTCGCAAGGCAGTGGTTTGGGTCTATTCATTTGCAAATCGCTGGCTGAAGCTCAGGGTGGCGCAATCGGTTATAGAGAGCGAGATGAGCCAGGTGGATGCTTCTGGATCGAGTTGCCTGTCAACCCCTCACCGGAAGAGCTTGCCCTGAGGGGGCACTGACGGCGACATCAAATCCGTCAGCAACGCGTACGCATCAATCTCTTGCTTCCATCAGCGTCAAATTGTTGCCGTCCAAATCTTTTAAATGTACCAGAGTGCCACCCCAGGGCTGCATCTCCGGCTTTCCAGTGAACTCCACGGACTTACGTACCAGGCGTTCGAACGTGTCGGATAAATTGTCGACCAGGAGCGTAACGCCGACGAATCTACCTACCAACTTCGATCCGGACTCCATGCGATCGGGTTGGCATGCCTCGATAGCCAGGCTTACATCTTCGCCCGACTTGAACTGCGCCCAACTCTCATCGTCAGTATAGTCCAATTCCATCTCGAGCTTTTCCGTGTAGAAAGCGAGCGATTTTTTCAAATCTGTGACAAAGACTCTGACAAAGCCAATTTTCAATTTGCCGACCTCCGATCGAAGCGCTGAGGGCCGAGTGAACGTGCGCCGCACAATCCTTCT
>CAZISK010001215.1:0-2006 GCA_964541355.1 uncultured Candidatus Obscuribacterales bacterium | reverse complement strand
CGGATGCAGACCGAGCGTCAACAACAGAGCCTGATCACCAGTCTAGATGACTACCGCAAGCTCTGGCGCCTCGATCACGCCCGCATGAAACTGGCAAAGCCTACGGTGCGCCTTCTTCATCCAGGACCGATAAATCGCGGCGTAGAGCTCACCCCTGAGCTGGCGGACGACATCAAAATCTCGCTTATCAACCTGCAAGTCTCCAACGGCGTGCCGATAAGAATGGCAGCACTGCTGCTTTTACTTCTTCCCGAGGATTCAAAATGACCGGCTCGATATTAATTAAAGGAGGGCTGGTAGTTACGCCTATCGCGCCGGGAAGCGGCTCTGCGAATTGTCAAGCATCTTTCAAACGGCTGGACGTACGCATCAGAGATGGTGTCATAAAAGAGTTAGCGGAGCATCTCGAGCGCCAGACCGAAGACACTCTGGTGCAGGCTCAAGACCTGTATGTTTCTCCCGGATTCATCGATATCCACACGCATCTTCGCGATCTCAATGAAAGCGCAAAAGAGACGATCGAGACAGGTACTCGGGCTGCGGCAGCCGGTGGATACACAACCATCGTGGCGATGGCGAATACCGATCCGGTAACGGACTCTCCCAGGATCCTCGCTCTCACTCTCGACAAGATCAAGTCATCATCCAAGATCCGTGTCTTGCCTCTGGCATCGGTCACGCTCGGTCTTAAAGGTGAACAGTTGACAGAGATGGCTCAGTTAGCCGAAATGGGAGCAGTTGGATTCTCAGACGACGACAGGGCTATCAACAATCTGGCTATCCTGAGTCGAGCATTGCGCTTTGCCAAACTGCTCAACAAGACGATTATCAGCCATTCCGTAGACCAGGACCTCTCTCAAGGCGGCTGCCTTAACGAATCCCACGTCTCGACACGACTGGGACTGGAAGGCATTCCGTCCGTATCGGAAACCGCCAACGTAGCTCGCGAGATTGAAGTAGCACGAGCGACCGGCGGCCGCCTGCACTTCGCACACATCACCACGGAAGGGGCAGCACAGCTCATCAAACGAGCCAAAGCTTCTGGGCTGAAGATAACAGCCGAGGTCGCTCCCCACCACATTTGCTTGAGCGACAATGACATCCTGGACTTCGACACCAGGTTTAAAATCAATCCACCGTTGAGAAGCAAATCCGACCAGGACGCACTGGTGAACGCACTGCAAGAAGGGGTCTTCGACGCTATCGCCAGCGATCATTCCCCTCACACCCGGCACGAGAAGTCGCAACCGTTCGCCCATGCGCCCTTTGGGATCATCGGATTGGAAACGGCTTTCTCTCTGGTCTATGAAAGATTGGTAAACCGAAAACTTCTCAGTATCAACGAGTTGATCTATCTGCTCACCGCAGGCCCCGCCAAGGTGCTCGGTATTACCGAGCCAGATATCGCAGCTGGAGCGCGCGCCGACGTTACGGTCATCGATCCGAAGCACAATTGGACCTATCAATCAGTTAAGGGATTTTCTAGAAGTCAAAACTCGCCATTCGACGGCACGATGCTATCTGGCAAGACGATAGTCACCATTGCCGAAGGCAACATAGTCTTTCAAGAACAGTCACGACTGACCGCCAAGTGAGTTATGATTACGAGCAATGGCGTTGATTTCAATAAGAGCATTATGGCGAGCGACAAGCCGATGCAGGCTGATAGTTCTCTTCGCTTTGTTGTCCGGCGTGGTGTTCCTCGTGCACATGCAAGACTTCGTCCCGATTAGCAGATTTCAGCACTACGGACTGGTTTCCATTGTTTTCGGCATAGGATGGCTGCTCGAAACTGCAATATCATTTCGACGGCTCAATCGCTGGGCGCTCACTAGCTATATCTCGACATGCGTATTCTTCATGACGGTTGGTCTGGTCTATCTCAACAACTCCTGGATTGGGCATCGCAGCTTTGCCTCAACTGCGGAGACCGAGAGTACAGAACGCTTTTTGTAACTCTCGTACATCGTTTTTTGTGTTTACCTCGCCGCCGTCTGGTCAAAATG
>CAZISK010001214.1:0-2010 GCA_964541355.1 uncultured Candidatus Obscuribacterales bacterium | reverse complement strand
CAACAGCTCAAATTTAATTGTCCCCGCAGCTCATTTAATTTGACCCCAATCACTCATTTCGAGGACTTTCTGGACTCTGAGTTTTCCGAGTGGGGAATCTTCAGATTCAAGGCATGTGCACGTGAAACTTTCGAAGAGAATTTGAAGCAGGTGCGCCGATTTACCGCTGTAACTTTAGTGCTCAGTAAGTCGCAAGCAAAACAAGCTATAGAACAAGCTCTGGGCGATCTGAGAGAGCCGTGATGCTAAGCGTATTCTTAAATCGCAGCGTTCTCGCGTTGCCACTACTATTGGTGGTGCAACTTTGACACCAAACGAATGCACAACCTACCGAGGAGAGATTTTATGACACCAACAAAACCCTCTATAAAAGCTCAACTCCTCAACGGGAAAGGAGAAGCGAAGTAATTCACCATTTTCACCGAAAGGAATACTTCAAAGGATGAGAAAAACATATTAGTGCAAGCTGCTTTAGATGATGGCGCCAATCATTGGGTTGTGGGGACTCTTTCCATCGACTTACGCGTCAAAGCTTTTCAAAGAATTGCTGTCTTTCATTCCTTAGCAGTCATGTGGCCGGTGGCAAGACAAGGAGTAGTTAAGCTATTCATCGCGTCGCCCGCATCCCAACCAGTGATACCGTATTCAGTTGCCAGTTCTCCGGCGGACGAAATTACTGCGAGTTGCTCTGACACTCGAGTTGCTTGGCTTCCGAGGGTCAGGCTGGAGATGGATTCTTGGAAGTCGTCAATATACCTCTCTAGTTTCGTTACGACAGTGTCTCTGTCCCGAATTAACTTGTCGATGAATGCAGGAGCTGCCGTGCCATAGAATTGGCGAGAATTTGTACGTTTTAGTTTGGTGAGTTCCGCGCCATCCTTTAACTCGAAGATGTGATCAAATACACCAAAGCCTTTGCCAGCGTCTGCCGGAATCTGAATCAACCTTACATCAGCACCGGCATGGTATCTCTGATCAGCGCCTTTCAAGTAGCTCGCGAGAGATTCCTCACCGCTTGATGTGTAGGATAAGCAGAACATTTGCTTTTCTTGCGCCCTGCCGATATACCTGTGGTGCGAAGCCTGTCAGGGGAAGTTTTGGGACTTCCATTCTAAGATGGATCTGATGCATACACCGTCCTTATCTTTGGAAAAAACATTCTTCCATTATTACATTCTCTTTTAGTCATTTTTTTCTTCTTTGTCAGTATTTCTTCTCCTCCTTCGCACCACTTGATTACTCACCTGATCAGCTCACGGGTTAACGCTCCTTGCCTCGCAACGCCTGATAGGAACGGGAGTTGCGGATCTTGATTCGAACCTGTTCAATTATTCTTCAAAGCGGTTTCGTCTTTGATGAGTCCCTGTACGAGAGTAACTTAAGGTTGTATTCTGGAGTGGTGCTCGTACTACACGAGTTTGTACTGATTCAACTTTTTCGGAGAGATTCCAACAGTAGTGATACAGAGATCCTTTATCGATGTGGCATATATGGGTCGCATCAAGTCAAGAAAATGAAAGCCAGTCTCAACTACTTCATCGGCCTGTTTCTAGTGGCTCTGTCCACGGTTATGTATGAGCTGCTTTTGACTCGTATTTTTAGTGTGACAACCTGGTATCACTTCGCGTTTCTGGCCATCACAATAGCCATGCTTGGCATGACTGTCGGTGCCATTATTGTTTATCTCAAGCCAACCTTGTTTTCTGATCAATCTACGCACAAGTATTCGGCGCTAAGCGCCATCGGATTCTCGCTCTTTGGTATTGGAGCAATTCTCGTTCACATTTATGCTCCCAACCTTATGCCACTCGACAGCATGACCGTAGCAATCTTTGGCTCGATTCTTGCCACTTTGCCGATACTTCTGATTGCCTTCGCCTGCAGTGGCATTGCTGTCTCGCTGGCCTTGACACGTTTCCCATCACAAGTTAACGCTCTTTATGCTGCCGATCTAATCGGAGCCGCCATCGGCTCGGGCGGAATCGTATTCATGTTGCAGTTTTTGGATGC
>CAZISK010001213.1:0-2014 GCA_964541355.1 uncultured Candidatus Obscuribacterales bacterium | reverse complement strand
CTTTTTCTGATTTTCGACTTCCTCATTTAATTGAGCTAACAAAATGTTTTTTTCTCGATCGAAATATCCGGCGACCTTACGAAGGTGACTGGGAAGGTCAGAGGAGACCAGAGTCGCAGCCATTGTTTCCAACTCATCAAGACGGGCAAAGGCTCCGGTTCTTTCCGTTCTTGTCTTTCCGGCCAACGAGTCTAGGAGCCCACTCAACTTGAGATCTACCTGTTGTCCAGAGCGACGAAGTTTGCCTAACACCGATGAAGAAGTGCAATCCGCAAACGTGACGCTCTTGCCATGGCGACGCATCACCTCAAAAAATGGGTCTGGGTTGAGCAGAATCGAAGAACTGCTTCTGTATTTTGATATCTCGTCGAGAGGCACGTCTTTGTATTTTGCTGCTTCGATCGAATGTATCAGAGCACCACGTAGCACCGGATCTAGTGCCCGCCAGGTGACATAGTTGGAAAGCGCCTCACGCACTTTATCCTCACCACTGTGTTTGATGGCAGCATCCAGGCCTTTCTTGAATTCCGGATTGTTGTAGTCGAATCCGAGCTGTTTAAGAAACACCAACAGCGGTAGCCTCTGCCCGACATCAACCATCCGAGAAGCATCATGAACGAACTTCAGGTCGTTCGGATTGGCTTTGATATACTCTTCTGCATACTTTTGAACCGAGGCTTTCACGTGTCCGTCGGACGGTTGTTTCTGCGCTCCCCATCCAACCAAACGAAAGTAGTTGAATATCTCCCTCTTTACTTGAGGATCGGATGAATGAGAGAGGATAGTTGAGAAGGCAAGATCTGCACCACTGGGTACACCATGCTCAAGGCAATAACTAGCAAGGGTCCTAACATCCGCAAGAGTGGCTTTCGATGCCACTTCGGGGCGTCTCAGGCTGACCTCTCTTTTTGCTATGTCGAAGGCCTCACCCTGGGCGGTTTTGTCCAATTGGTGGGGCAACATTTCGACAATACCTTGTGCCAAAGGGCCCGAACCGAGAATATAGACAAGCCTTTCATCCAGGAGCTGTTTGCACCTGAACTTTTCGTAACTCGACATTTTTTCTTTGTGGCTAATCTCAGAAGATAGCTCGACTATCTTATCGAAGTCCCTCCGCTCGTTACCGATCCGTTCCAGGGATGTGGCCTGGTTCACTCTCCAGAAAGTATCGTGATGGACCGATGCAGCCATGCGCTCCTCGCTGAGCATATTAGCAGCCATGACACTTGACCGCTTATCAACGACCCCAGTCCTCAGTCGAATCAACATCGGCTCAAGCTCTGCAACAATATTGTCGCGCTCCAGATTCGATGACATTCGACTTAGCATAAGATGGAATCCTTTAATAGACCATGCGGTTTCAAGGGGCCTATTGAATCTAAGACCACCATGCAAACTCGTACCATAAAGATTGATCATCGCTCTCACAAGAAATGTGGACTCCGGGCGACTGACTGAGTCAGTGGGAGCAAGCTCGCCATATGTTCTTGCACACACGGCTATAACCTTGCGTTTGCTTTCAACATCCGAGGCGGTCTCCTGTAAAGCCTTTGCCGCTCGCAAACCGATGTCTGACGTAAGACGGACTTTACTCTCCAGGGGTGCATATGGCTGATGTCGAGCGCATGATATGCGAGCCAGTAGGAGAAGCGCGTTCTGGTCGACATTTTTGATGGCCGATTCTCTGAGTGCGTCTACAATCTCGCCAGGAGTTTTCTCGTTAAGCTTCCGATCGCCAAGCGCAAGTACTGCCAACGTGGGAAGCATGCTAAGGTCAAAACCTGTTCCCGACGTATCGTACTTCATACCCTTCATAGCGGCTTCAAACACTAGCCTTCGATCGCTTTCGCCACGATCAGCAATAGACAACAACCCACTACGCACGGATTCGTTCTTCAGGGCCCGCCTCGACAGAAATTCGAGAGACTCTCGACCGGCATCCGAATCGCATCCGAATTTTTTTAGCGCTGTCAGCAAGTCAGAAGTTTTTTCCTCTTTGCCGTCTTTAGCCATC
>CAZISK010001212.1:0-2016 GCA_964541355.1 uncultured Candidatus Obscuribacterales bacterium | reverse complement strand
ACTCAATCGCCTTGCTGGGTTTCCATGCGCCGTCGTGGAGGTTCCAGTCGTAGATAAGGCTGTGTTCGTTTGGTGTTTCCATTAGGCTGCCTCTTACGGGAATATACCCTTCACTTTCGAGTGATGCGATCCAACTTTATAATTCTCTAGATTCAAAACCTGAAACCAAACAGCCCTCCGTCCTCTTTTGCATCTGTGAGTCGTTGAGGCAGGACATGTTGCTCAAAATTGAAGCCTTTCGGGAACTCGCTGGGAACGGCATCTGAATTCATGGTAACAAGATATTGCCATCCACAAGTTGTCGCTGTTTCGCTGCCAAGCTGCAGGGCCCGAGCAATCTGCCTTTCGTCTACACCATCAAAAAGATGGCTATCATGCACTAAAAATCCCGGCCCCATTTGTCGTGACGAGCACAGCTTCATCAGCATTAAATCGAAACAGAAAATTTGCATGTTTTTGATACCACGGCTTCTTTCACCTTGAATTCTGATATCGATTTTAAGCCCGTTATCGGTTGGGTCAAGGGTCAAGCTCCCAGCATCTTCATATAGCGAACGAGATATGGTCTCGAAAGTCGCGATAGCCTCAGTGGCCTTTTCCTTTTGCTCATCCAAATCGCGCCGAAGACGCTGGACAAGACGCGCACGCTCGATTTCGAGTTCCGTTTTTGATCCTTCTAGTTGTTCGGCTGCCTGGAAACGTTGACGGATTGCCTCCATTTCAGCATCTTGACGTGCAGCTTCCTGTTGAAGGCGCTGGAATTGATCTAGTGCTCCCCGTGATTGGAGCATTCTCATGATTTCGCCTCGCCGGTCATCCAATTGTTTCATGGCGCGGCGGCGGGCTTGAAGTCGGTTCTCTGCAGCATCACGTTCACTGGCGAGATAATCTCGTCTATTTGTAATGACAGAGTCATGAAACTGTTTAACCTCCTCAAAACGTCGCTTCACTATTTCTGGTAAAGTCACGCCTGCTTCCTCATATAAACGTGACAAAGCTGTAACTTCCGGTGGTTGCTCGATTTCAAGAGCTGTCCGCATCTCGGCGAGTAATTGTTCATCCAAAGTATTTCCATTGGCCAAGTCATTAATTTCCCGCGTGATTTGAGAAGCTTCTTGCTCTAATTCGCGATACTCGGGTAGAACCTGGAAACTGCTCAGGGTATCATGAAGTCGCTGGGAAGTCTGCTCTGCTAGAACCAATTGTGTTCTAAGTTGTGCACTTGTGGCAATGATACTGCCCAACGCCCCAGCAGCCGCGGCTTTCCTTAATTCTTTCAACGTTTTTTCTCTTTGGCGTACTATTTCCCATGCTTGGGGAATCTTCCAATCAAGGCTGAGCAAATATGTTACTGCCACCTGCTGGTCCCACATCTGTTGCATCGCTGATTGCGCTTCAGGACGGCGGAAACCACCGTCACCCTCACGGCGCACGAAATAAGAAAACAAACTTCTAAAGGTTGGGCTAAATGGCTCCTTTTCTCGATCATTGTTAACAGAGAGCCGCAAGAATCCCTCACCGAGAATTGAGCGCCAATCATCGATGGACAGGCTGTTGCCGACGCCACGACGTAAGGAAGGCTGAACGGCCCAGCCTGATGTATCAGAATCTCGAATGATGATACGTCCGTGATGCTCACCGCTTCTCTCGGCAACTACTCGTTGGCCAGCCAAGTCACAATCGATTCCAAATCTCCACTTTTGTAATTCGTCGCGACGAAAGATTGAATCTCTTCCCGCATTCGCTCCCATAACAAAATGGATTGTTTCCACCAAGCTCGATTTTCCTGCACGGTTACGAGTTTGCCGGTCCGTTGCGGTTTCTTCACGATCTGCAAGTAACACATTCAACCCGGATCGCAGTTCTATGCTCTTGAAACTTGGTAGGTCGCTATAGATGCGATGGATCATGTTGACCTCCTGCGAAGTCTTCCCTGTGAAAGGTCAATAGCGCCCAACAAAAAAAGGAGATCTAACGCCAGAACAAACCAGTCATAAGTGATTTTCGGGATGTTCA
>CAZISK010001211.1:0-2018 GCA_964541355.1 uncultured Candidatus Obscuribacterales bacterium | reverse complement strand
CCCAAAAGTTTTTGAATGTGAACGAATTCCCATCTACCTCCTTATCGTCAGAACTTTGCCATTACTTGAGAGGTTTACAGTGTCAATAAACCCGACACTACAGACTAAAATCAAGACACTCCGGAAATAACCGAAAAGCCAATGGAGAGGGCCTGTTAACTGTGAATCGTAGTGTTGTTCTATTTTTTTGGATGCTTGCTGCGACGCTCGTGACGTACGTGTCGCGTCCGTTCCATGTAAGCGCTGAAGAGAAAAAAAGCGCTGCAGAAACAGTTGCCGCTGCGAAGAAAAATGGCGGCAGCAAAAACGGAGATGAAAAAGTTCGGGATTTCTACGAGGTACTAGACGACGTCATGGCCGATTTTGAATACGATCTTAAAAACTCGCAGGTACAGGGACTGCAAAACATCTCTCTGCGAAATATCGCCGTAAGCGAGAACGTGCCTCCTTCATTCAAAAAGCATCTTGAACTTATTGTCAGTGAAAAAATTCTCAAAAACTCCAAGGCCCAAATTATTGAATGCCTCCCTTGTCGATCTAAGAAAGCCACGCTCAACGGTCAGAGCTTGGTCATTACTTCTCCGGACTCAGATCCGGCTCAACTTGCACGATTAGCAAAACAATCTGGAATTTTAAATTTCATGGATGTCTCTTTCTCTTATCAACCATCCGGAATCATTGTGTCCTTAGTGATCACTGATGCTGACAATGGAACGATGACTTGGTCTAGGTCTTATAACTCTGAATCTTCAAGAGCTGCCGCCTTTCGTCGTGGTGTTGATTTCAATCAAGTGGATCAGGCTCGAAGAAGCGGAGAATACGAACCCACCGTTCTCTATCGCCCGTCTTTGTACTTTATGTATGAAGCTGACGTGACCGGATACACTGGAACTCTTGGTTTAGGTGTCCGAATTGCAGAACGCTATGATAACCGCAAAAAAGAAATCGGCTTTGAGCTTCTCTATTTACTGGGAATCAATACTCTAACCGGAAACACCACTTCAGCCACGGGTGGTACAACCCAAACCCTTTTTGGTGGATTCAATCTTTCTCTTACATTCGTTCATGCGTGGAATTTGATCGGAGACCTTGAAAACTTCAACCGAGGTCGGGGGAGTATATTCGCAGCCATCGGCGGAATGTACGCTTCAGGCTATCTCGCCGCTGTGATTCGTGGTGGTTACGAGCATCGCATGGGTAAACATTGGTCGATATCAGGAATCGTTGGATATCGCCCTTCAGCTGTAGCCATTATTCAAAGTACAGCGACGAGCGTTTCGGGATTTGAATTTGGGATTAGTGTGAGTGCTTTATTTTTTTAGAAAGGTAATGTTTTGAAAACGAGCTTGAGACTGAACAAAGTATACGTACCAGCCTTATTGGCTATCGTAGCCCTTTGTTCTCTTTCATTACATGTGTCGGCAAATGATGATGCTGCCAAGCCTATTACTAATCCTTTTGGCGGTTTTAATGCTGATTTGACTGAGAAAAATAGAACCATTCTATTTCGAGGAAAAAACATCGAAGGCGAAGCTGTCGAAGTCGAGCTCCCTCAAGGGGAAGATCAAATTGGCGCCATGACTCTACCAATGCAAAATACGGTTCCTGGGCTAAAACAACCCTACAGCAAAGAAATTCCATCGAGTTATGCGGACCAAAAACCTACTGCGACCGATCGAGAAATTGCTTCTCGTATGTCTCAAAATGCTCCTGAAGACGAATGGAAACGCAGAAAAGTAGAAGAAGAATTAGGTCTTCAGTCCTCTGAGGACGGCACTCCAAAACAAGAAGCTAGCTATCTGGCAGGCGTGGATCTTATCAAGCAACTTTATCGCGCAGGTAGATACGAAGCCGCCCTGATCGAGAGCGATAAAATGCTACGACTCTACCCAACCGACTCCAGACTTTACGAAATGCGGGGGACACTCCTCGATCGACTAGGGTACATTGACTTAGCGCTTGATTCTTGGAACGAGTCGTTACGTTTAAGTCCAAAAAATTTAAAACTCAAAAAATAC
>CAZISK010001210.1:0-2018 GCA_964541355.1 uncultured Candidatus Obscuribacterales bacterium | reverse complement strand
GGCCAAAAAACTGATTCCCGGCGGTGTAAATTCGCCAGCGCGTGCCTGTAAATCTGTCCAATCTGAGCCGATATTCATCGATCGGGCCGATGGTCCTTACATGTACGATGTCGACGACACTGAATACCTCGATTACGTTCTCTCGTGGGGGCCGATGATCTTGGGTCACAGGCATCCCCGCTTGCTCGAGGCCGTGGAGTCGGCGCTTGCACATGGTACCAGTTTTGGTGCGCCTTGCGCACTGGAGGTGGAGCTTGCCGAGTTGATTCAAGAGTTTGTTCCATCCATCGAAATGATGAGAATGGTCAACTCCGGCACCGAAGCATGTATGTCTGCCATCCGCCTGGCACGGGCCTATACGAAGCGTGACATGATAATCAAATTCGACGGCTGCTACCACGGTCATGGAGACAGTTTTCTGGTGAAGGCCGGATCCGGACTTGCGACTCTCGGAATCTCGAGTAGTCCCGGTGTTCCTGAGGAGCTTTCGAAGTTAACTATTTCTTTGCCGTACAACGATCTTGATGCTGTCAGTAAAGCGTTTCAAGAGCATAAAGACAGTATTGCTTGTATTATTGTCGAGCCCATCGTAGGAAATTCAGGATTGATTCTTCCTGAGGACGGTTACCTGGAAGGACTTGCCGATCTCTGTCAAAAGCACAAGGCTGTCTTGATCTTTGACGAAGTGATGACAGGTTTTCGCGTAGCACGCGGTGGTGCTCAGCAGCTCTACAAGATAAAACCGGATCTGACCTGCCTCGGCAAGATCATCGGTGGCGGCATGCCGGTCGGCGCCTATGGCGGCAAGAAGGAGATCATGGAAATGGTGGCTCCATTAGGCAACGTCTATCAGGCCGGCACACTCTCCGGCAATCCTCTAGCCATGGCTGCCGGCGTCGCTCAACTCAAGGTTTTGCGCAATGAAAAGGTATATGCCGAGCTTAAGGAATCCACTGAAAAGCTGGCTCAGGGGTTGAAGGATGTCGTGAAAGAGCACGGTGTCCACGCCACGGTAGCGCACACTTGCGGCATGTTGACTCTGTTCTTCACCAACAAAGAGGTCAGCAATTTCGAAGCTGCTGGTAAATGTGACATGGCGAAATTCTCGAAGCTCTGGAAGGAGCTTTTGCGGCACGGAGTCTACTGGCCGCCGTCGCAATACGAAGCCGCTTTCCTGTCGATCATGCATACAAAGCGGATTATCGATCAAACGGTTGAGGCCTTTGATAAATCGTTCAAGGAAATGAAATAGTATTTCGCATTTTGCCAACTTGTTGGACTGAGATGGTGGCAAGTAAGAAATTGGGGACTATTGCCTTTTCGTCAAGCGGCGAACCGATTTCGGTTCGCCTGCTTTGCAGATGGATAACCGATTGGTGCCTTGACTTGATAGGTCCTTTTCATAAGCGTTGAACCAGATGAGCCACAATAAAAGCGAGCAAGACAAGAAGCGCCCAGCCAATGCTGTGTTTGCGTTGAGCAAGATCTCCCGGTGTCATGGCTGTGATACCAAACTCCCGGTCGACGTGATAGTCAAACTGAACTATAAGGAAAATGACGAAGTCGAAGCGTTTTGCCTGACATGCGCAGGACTCGATCAATTGGTTGTTTTGAAAAGCGGCAATGCTCAGGTGACTCGATTGGCCAAGAAATATTCGACGCGACATTTTGTCATCATGAAATGGTCTGAGCTCTGGAAAACATACGAGCGCCAGGGACTGCTGGTTGAGAGTGATGCGCTGGAGCGGGCTACAAAGGAGACTACTCTAAAGTAGCCGACTTTCTGGTGGCACCTGGCAGGCTCGCAATCAACACTTGTGAAACTGTCGGCGACGCCAATGGTTTAGAAGAGCTCGCTCATACAATGAAGCTCGAGGCTGTTACCGAGCTGGAGTTGCGATGACTGATTTGACGAGCGCGAAACTAATGAGACGCCCAATAAAACTAAGGGCGGCTTCCTGGTCCATAAAGCTGGCTGCGTTCCTGGTCAGGATCGGAGTAACTCCTAATATTGTCTC
>CAZISK010001209.1:0-2020 GCA_964541355.1 uncultured Candidatus Obscuribacterales bacterium | reverse complement strand
ACGTCTGTGATTGAACTAGCTCAGCCCCGATTGGTGAAACACACCCCAATCGGTCCCATCATCCCAGCTGAATACCAGACGCGAACATTCATGGACAGCTCGGGATAGAAAATACCTTCGGCTGCAGCCACATTTTGCGCCGCAGCGCCCTCGAGATGCTCGACCGCAATCTCTCCAGCGCTACCCAATCGCTGATTTACAGACCCGATGAAGCTCAAAAGCGCTTTTTCGGAATCCTGTGGGTCCGGTCCTGCGCTCTGATACTCCTTGACCAGACAATCGCGTATCACATACCACTTTTGTGAATTGGTGGAAAGCTGCTTCACTGCGGCGATACAGAGCTCCACTCGCTGGTGTCGAGGATCGATACCAGACGTCAACTGAAAAGGTGAGACTTCGCGGGGCATTCCGATGCGGTCCGCAGCGGAGGCATCGGCAGCACCAGAATCGTTGCCATAGCGAATCTTATCGATTGCCTTCCAATCGACGCGTCTGTCGAGGAATGGATGCCGTCGCCCCCGAAAGGCGCCGGAATCGCCGCCGTCGTTGCGTTTTTCGCCTGTTCCGTCATAGTTTGACATGAGATTGCTGGTCTCCTGGGCTTCGATCGATTCTCTGCCCGTTTCTCGACTATACCATTGTCCCGGAAAGTGAACGCTGAGGCAACCCTAAAATACAGTGGCAAGCGTGGAACCGAGGGCAAATCGGGGTAAAACAATTGAAGGGTCGTGGTGAAAGTATGGAAATCAGAGTCAATCTTTCGACACCTGCAACAGTCTTCTGCGCGATGACATGCTTCGTGTGCAATTCCGCACCAGCATGGGCTCAACAGTATCGTACACCTGAGCACATGGGTCAAAGTGTCCTCAGCGGCGATGGCTCCTATACCTCGCAGGGCGGGCCGCCACAGCAGACAGGCTCATATAGTTCGCAAGGCGCCGGGAGACAAAATCCCACGCCATCGTCAACATATCGACCTCCGAATGCCGGTCCAAAGATACTGGTGAAGACGTACAAGACGAGAAAGGCTCCGGTTGCGACTAGCCCCTCGGCAATCACAAAGGATGCGCGCAAAATCATCAGCGACGCGATCAAGTACTACAACGAAGGGGTGAGCGACGAGAAGAAAGGCGACCTCACCAACGCTGCCATGAAGCTCAAACACTCGGTGACAATCAGAGAGTACTACTGGAAACAAAGGGACACACAGATTCCTCATGTTCTGGATAAACTGGCAGAGGTTTATGAAAAACAGAACAAGCTCTCAGAGGCAGCCGACGCGCTCGAAAAATCGCTATCGTACTACACAAAGATCTACGGACCCGGAACACCCGAGCGAATTTCCACACTAATCCAACTCGGCACTGTTCTCGAAAAGAGGGAAGATGACGAGAAGAGTTTTGACAATTTCAAGCAAGCTTATCAGCTTATGGAACGCGCGGAAGGCAAGCACGATCCAGAAGTCGCAAAGCTTCGATTGAAGCTTGCAAGACAGGCTACAAAGAACGAATGGCTTCAGTCTGCCGCCGAGTTGTACAACGATAGTTGCAATCCCGAGCATACTCCTCTAGCGGCTGCGGAGCATTCCCTTGTGCTAGAGGAGTACAGCGGAGTGTTGATGAAGCTTGGAAAAGAAGAAGAGGCGAGAGAAATGATGGCTCGCGCGCATCAGCACAAGCGTGAGACTCTTACTTCCGAGGTATCCCATCACTAAGTAGGAAATTCGCTTTATCGTTAGATGTCACTTCTTTATGGATTCTTTATTTGGGAATTCGCTTTCCTTGAGACTCCCTTTACCGCCAGGAAATTCCTTGATATTTGCTTTATCGGGTACATCTCCCTTGATTCCAGGCAGTCTCCCATTGGAAAAAGGAGAATCTGTTTCTTTTGGCTTGTCAAATCCTTTGGAAAGCGCTGCTCTCGTCTCCTTGGTTAGGCCACTGAGCTGATCTGGCGTCATTCCCCGATACTGCACTACGGTCAAATCCTTAATGTGCGTGGAAAGAATATGCTCCAGTTG
>CAZISK010001208.1:0-2025 GCA_964541355.1 uncultured Candidatus Obscuribacterales bacterium | reverse complement strand
TCCAGGTGCAGAATTGCGATGTTCGATCGGATGAGCCAACGAAGGTCAGCGTTCCTCACAGGAGTGCTCGCAAGGCTGAGAGAGGTCAAAGTTGGCATTTTGCCAATCCTTTGTAAGTATCCGTCCTTAATGTCGACATTTTCGAGGCCAAGTGAGTTTAGAGGAAGTTTCGAGATAGCGATAAAACCGTCGGAAGTAAACTTATGATCACGGCACAGTGAGCCAAGTTGCAACTGTGTTACGTCGTTGCGCTTGTACCTGGCAAGCCACTTCAGATGCGTG
Organism: uncultured Candidatus Obscuribacterales bacterium; assembly: GCA_964541355.1. Taxonomy (GTDB): domain Bacteria; phylum Cyanobacteriota; class Vampirovibrionia; order Obscuribacterales; family Obscuribacteraceae; genus JADYXR01. Next base: position 1,743 of record CAZISK010001208.1, on the reverse strand, counting down.
TCATCCAGAGGGATCTTGGCTACAAATCCAAATTGGGGATGCACTAAGAAGGATGAGTCGATGCTTTGTCTGATTGACTCTTCGACCGCCGGAGCTTGCTCGAGCGTAAATCGTTGCGGCTTATTCTTTTGCTGGGAACTAAATATGTTGAGTCCTATAACAGCAAAGATTGCAATGCAGGCGCCCAGGGCAATCAGTTGCGTCCGAGTGATTGACCGACCGGTATCTTGATCCGCGATTGACTGGGCCAGAGGGTCGTCGGAGACCGCGTGCAAGAGGAGCTCTTTCAGCGTCTTCATCGATGGACAACGATTTGCTCTGTCCTTGGCAAGACATAGAGAGATTACACTTTGTAGATTCTGCTTGTACTTGTTCGAGTCTTCGAGCGGAAGCTCAGGGACTTCGGAATGGGCATGCATTCCCAGTATTTCGAGAGCGGAGCTTCCTTCGAATGGTGGGTGCTCACTAATAGTCTCAAATAGGACGCAGCCCAATGAGTAGACCTCTGAACGAGCGTCGAACTTTCGTTGTTGAAGTAGCTCGGGAGCCATATATGCCGGCGTGCCAACTATTGTTTGACCCTGGTAAACCGTGGTCTCCTGGGCCGACTCAGTGACATTCGCCACTCCGAAATCTATTATTTTTGCGATCTCACCGTCTGCGGTGCTTGCCACGAGGATATTCGATGGCTTCAGGTCCCGGTGATAGATGCCCATGTTGTGCGCGTACTCAAGCGCATCACATAATTGAAGAAACAGCTCAATCGAAGACTCCAGGGTTGATTCCCCCCGGGCGATTCTTTCACGCAAAGTTATCGCATCCGCTGCATAATCGAGCACCATATATGGTGCACCACCACTGGTAGGACCGAAGTCGATGATGCCTATAATATTAGGGTGTTTCAGCCTGCTTGTGATTCTCGCTTCTTTTTGAAATGAGATCAGTTGGCGCCCGCTAACGTCGTGCAGAACCTTCACCGCCACCTTTTTCCGGAGCAAGCGATCTCTTGCCAGGTACACGGTCCCTGAAGCACCATTTCCCAGTACTGCTAGTGGCTTGTAGCGCTCGGTAGGAAACTTGACCGGACTCAGCTCCAGTTCTATCTCCTTTTCTCTTGATTGCTCTAGCTCTTCTTCGCGTTCCGCAGGTGACTCTTTTGCGTGAATTGCGGGTTCTGGACAATCGCACCGGCTGGACTTGAATATCCACTGTGTCAGACTTCCGTCATTTCTTGCTAACCGATCGACTTTGCCGCAGCGATTGCACAAAGTTATTGCCGCACTTTTATCGACTGAACCCTTCGCATCGCAATGACACCTGTCGAGGAATTGCGTTACGAAACCGCCGGAAGTCTTTGTTTTCGACTTCTGACAGACTGGGCATTTTTGCTGTGCATTTATCATGATGATTTTGGACCATCAACACCTTCGTTGTTATTCCCCAGACGGATGATGTTGCCTTATACGGCTATAAAAAGGTCATGTCAAAATCTTTGATGTCAACCAGGATCTCAATGAGCTGAACGTCGCGGTGAAAAAGACTATTGCCCGCTACTGAAAGTCCTGTCAGGCGGAGCGGAGAGAGCGCCCTCAGACCCTTGATCGAAATCTTGGTGTGTCTTATGGCGAGGTCTTGAAGGGTTTTTGTCTCAGAGATTGTTTGCATGCCACTGTCTGAAATAAAACATTCGGAGAGATTTAAAACTTTCAATCGAGGAAGCTGCTTCAGCAAGTGAAGACTTAC
>CAZISK010001207.1:0-2030 GCA_964541355.1 uncultured Candidatus Obscuribacterales bacterium | reverse complement strand
ACCCGTTATCCGGAGCGATTCCGATTTATCAGAGATCCAGAGATCGGTTATCTCTATCCATTTAAATTGGCCGCGTGGACCGCAGCATTGATTCTTACGGTAGCAGCGCGCCCGCTCGCAGCTGTTCCATTTGTTTATTTCCAGTTCTAGGTTCGAGGTACCCATGAAAGAGCGACATCGCTGCATACAGCCCAAAGAGCGAATCACAATCCAGCCGCGCGCGCGAGTCAGCAAGCGCACTCGAATTCTCGATCCGAGAATCAATGTTTTATGCTCGAAACCGAGGGCGCTGGCTCCGAAAGAGAGTATTCTAAGCCCGAATAAATCGGGTTTATAAACGAAGGACGGCAAGGAGAATCCCATGGTTGTTTCGGCACCAGCCAAAACCCAAGAGACAAGCGAAGTCAACGTCAAGCCCAGAAAGAATTGGCTGAAGCTCATCCTCGTGTGCGTCGCTCTCCAGATCGTGGCTCTGTTGTTTACCGAGCTTATGCTCTTTATCGCCGGTTTTGGCGAAGAGGAGATCTTTGCATTTGACAAAGATCTCGGCACCCAGCACATGACCAACAAGCGTATTACCTGGCGCAGTGAGGGCTACGGGTGCACTTATCTCGACGCCAACGGCATGCAGGAAGACAATCTCACGGTGGCAAAACCGGCCAACACCTATCGAGTAGCCCTGCTCGGCGACTCGATGGTGGAAGGATTACAGGTCCATAACAAGGATAAGTTCAGCCGCATTCTGGATAAGTCGATTAAATTAGCTGATGGCAAGCAAGTTCAGATTCTCAATTTCGGAACCTCAGGTTACTCCACTGCTCAAGCGTATGTTCAGTTAAAAAAGAAAGTGCTGCAATTTTCACCGGATATGGTGATTCTCTGTTATGACAGCCGAGATATTTTCGAAAACTGGTCTCCGGCGGATGCCACACTATCCAACGTTCGTCCAGTTGCGCTGCACCTTCCCGGACAAAAGCTGGTCGTTAACAGCGCCGGAATCGACGAGTGGATGAGATCTCCTCGAGCAAAATTCCTCACCAGAATTAGCTGGATTCGCCAGAACAGCAGACTCTGGGGCCTAATCTCAGCGATGGAGACGGAGCTCAGTTTCAACAACACTACTTACAAGACGATGATCGATCTGATCACACGTCCGAAGAAGACTATCAAGAAACTCTGGGAAGAATGCTCAAAACCAGAATTCTGGGACATAAGAAAACTGCTTCCGGCAAGCTCCAGTAATGGTCCGTCGTTCAAAATTCAGTTCTTCGCAGGCAAAGATCTCAATGCGGACCTGGCGAAGTCATTCCCGACAGGTGTGAAGAAGCGAAAGGGTCTGGCAAACCAAAGAGCCAGGGAAGCAAACAGGGTTGCAACCAACGGCGGTGCAGCGACCGAGGAAGAGCGAAATACGACCGGCGCTGATATAGAACCGGAAAACCGGCTTACAGGCGCTCCGTCGCATCGTTCTCACAACGGAGCGAAAGGCAAGAATTTTGCTGAGCTCGAAAAGGATACAGTCGGAAAAGTGGTGACAAAAGCACAAAAGCCGATCGATGAAGGTGCCAGGAACTACATAGCCTTGATGAGCCGCACACTTAGCTCTCTGGTCAAAGAGATGGACGACATCTGCAAAGCTAAAGGCGTAAACTTCGCAGTCGCCGCGCTGCCGGCTCGCATTGGCGTGGTACCATACCCCGGCACCGACACGACCATGTACGGCCTCGACTATCAAGGTGAAGTAGCGATAGTGGAAACTGCCTGCCAGGAGCACCAGATACCATTCCTGGACCTGGTCAAACCAGCCACGGAGCTCTCTCCGAAACAGAAAAAGGAACTGTTCTATTCTCTGCACCTTGCACCCTTCGGTCACAAGTTCGTCGCCGATCGCCTTGGCCCCTTTATCGAGCAATTGAACAACAAGCCTGAAACTGGATCGAATCCAATTGGCAGATGAGTTGAGGAATGCATCAAAAGGCATCAGGATGTCGCCTGAAAAGGCGATGGAGCTTGAAGCTTCGCTTGACCTG
>CAZISK010001206.1:0-2034 GCA_964541355.1 uncultured Candidatus Obscuribacterales bacterium | reverse complement strand
CTGTTTAGATGATCGAGAGCTAATTGCGATGCAGGGCCAAAGACCTTGTCCAACTCTGAATTTGTCGACTCGATCTTGATGGCAGCAATCAGTTCCCGCGTGCCTAGATTTTGAACTTGTCCACTTTCGATCTTCTTTTTTATGTCTTCGTAGTTCAGTGGCTTATCGGAATTTTTTCCAGTCAGTGGTATTTCCTTTAGCCAATTGACCAGGCGATCTTGCCACACTCTGGTCAAGGCCAGCCTGGCGGAAGGAGAGTTCAGATCTCCCTCTCGTTCGATGATTTCTTTTATTTGGCGTTCACCAATTTCGACACCATTTTTGAATGCCCGATCAACCAGAGCATTGTCTTTGCCTGCTTCTTGAGATGGGTCAGCAGCAATCACGCGCTTCTCAATTACCCGATCAACCAAGCAGAATTGCGCGGCGCGGCAAGCAATTTCCACCCCTTGTTCGACCAATTGAAAGTCATCCAGCTGCGATAAAGTTGACGCTGTAGCGTTGTCAGATTTTAGATTCTTAGACGTCCAGTCAATTACCTTTAGATCAGCTAGCTGCACCACCGGATTTGTCGCCCAATCAACTGCATCATTGGTGTAATCAGAAAAACTGAAGCTTGCCATAAATTGTTTCCCCCTGCAACACGGAAATCGAATCCAAAGTTCGTAAATGGCATCAAGCTGGCTTTCTGTCCGTGATTCAAAGAGTACATAAGCATCTTTGAATACACCGAGACCGGCGCCAACTGTCAAATCGAGCCTAATACGCGAAATACATCAAAACCAGACGGCTTAATAGAGGGCACTATATGTAGTGGCAACTATGACTAATTATTAGCCTCACCGCCTCCCCGTGTCGCGATCTCGTCGAATCGCCAATCTACTTAATCTTGTTTGAGCTATCTGCGCTTGTGCGATGCCTGATAAGAGATTCCGGCTCAATAGTACGGACCAACAATGGCATTTAAATGGCATGATCGAAACTGTCCAATGATCCAGAGCGATAGCATCAGCCAGTTCTGTTGTCGCTTCTAGCGTCAGACCTCCGTCACATATGGGGACGGCACACGATCTGCGCCGACCGTGATATCCTTTTTGACTGTCGGCTTAACTGATCGGGGACGCGAGGTATTCGTATGTCTGACGGCGTTGTAGTTATTGGTAGCCTGAGTCTCGATATGGTATTTGGTGTGCCATATCGACCCGCCAGGGGCGAGACAATAAAAGCCACCTCGTATGAAACTTTCGTAGGCGGCAAAGGTAACAACCAGGCCCTCGCGGCGGCAAAAGCGGGAGCTAAGACCGTGATGATCGGCAGGGTAGGCAACGATCAACACGCCGATGTGATCATCAAAAACCTGGAATCGACCGGTGTGAACGCATCTCTCGTAACGAGAGATACGGAGGTGGGAACAGGACTCGCCAACATATATATTGATCCTAAGGGCGACAATAGCATCGTTATCGCGACGCGCTCCAACGAAAGGCTCAGTCCTGAGGATGTCGACCAGGGGCTTTCGGCAATTGAGAGCAGCGAGATTGTGGTTTTGCAGCTCGAAGTCCCCTTAGACACCGTCATCTACGCAGCGCGGGTGGCGAAGAACGCGAAAAAGACGGTTCTGCTCAATCCGGCTCCAGCTCCAGCCGAAGGCAAGTTACCTCAGTCGCTGCTGCAACTGGTCGACATTCTCGTCCCCAACGAATCCGAAGCAACTCTCATGACCGGTATCGAGGTCTCAAATAGAGAAACAGCTCTAAAAGCGGCGGAGATGCTCAGGGCGGAAGGTGCAACAACAGTGCTTATCACCCTCGGAGGCACAGGTGTAGCCGGTCTGGATTCAAGCGGCAACGAGGTTTTCGTCCCAGCCTTCAATGTCGATGTGAAAGACACGACCGCAGCCGGAGACGCTTTCGTAGGTGCGCTCGCGGCACGTCTATCGATTGGCGACAAGCTTATAGACGCACTCCACTATGCTAACGCGGCAGGCGGTCTCGCCACTACCAGGATGGGTGCCGCCGCGTCTTTGCCCTCAAG
>CAZISK010001205.1:0-2036 GCA_964541355.1 uncultured Candidatus Obscuribacterales bacterium | reverse complement strand
ACCTGGACTGACTTCGCATGGATAAGATACAAGTTCTTACTAGTGGGAAAGAAGCAGTTTGGATTGACGCTTGAGTCGCTTCCCAGTCATCGTGCAGGTTGGAAAAATACGATCATCCTTGTGATCGGGCTCAATGCCTTGATTCCGCTGTTGCTGATTCCAAAATTCGTGGGCAGCATAACGAATAGAGTGGAGCTTTTGGCGGAGAACTCCAGGCGCCTAGCTCGGCAGGAGCAGTTGCTCGAGCCAATTAAAGGAACTGATGAGATAAGCCAGCTCGATGCCTCATTTCACAAAATGGCGGCAGACTTGACAAATGCTCGACATGAATTAGAGACCAGTGAAGAGCGCGTTCGCAGCATCATAAGGAGCATGCCTGTTGGTCTGTTGACGCTGGGGCAAAATGAGGAGATCGAGTTTATAAATCCCAGTGCTGCAGGGATTTTTCAATTTGAAGAGAGCGAGTTGCAAGGCAAGAACCTTAGTTTCCTATTGCCGAGCAAGAAAGACGCGAGCAAAAAGGCACTTGATGTGGTGATGAGGCCGGAAGAACTTCAAGCGAAAAGGAGCTCTGGCGAATTGGTGGACCTCGAAGTTTCATTCAAAGCACTGTCTTCGTCACCTGGAGAGCGGACGCTCGTCGTAATTCAAGATATCACAGAGCGCCAGCACCTCGAACGAATGAAGCATGAGTTCTTTGCGATGGTTACACATGATCTGAGATCACCTTTGAGCTCGATTCAAGTGTCGCAGGAGTTGGTGCATCAACATGCCGATTCACTGCCTGACTCTGCGAAGAGCGGGTTGGAAATCGCCAGAAGAAGCACAGCGAGACTGTTGAAGTTAGTCAATGATTTTCTCGACTTTGAGAAAGTGCAGGCCGGTAAATTCGAGATGACCTTCTGCGAAGTAAGCGTCATTGAATTGATTGCACGTTCGGTAGAAGGGGTGCAAGCATCAGCTGACAAAGCGAAAGTGAAAATACAAGTACCCACTAACGATGTGCAAATCCAGGCAGACGGAGAACGCTTAATTCAAGTATTGGTGAATCTGTTGTCCAACGCAGTCAAGTTTTCACCACCGGACAGCACGGTGGTTGTAAGCTTGCGGAGAGAACCTCGCTTTGTGAAGGTGGAAGTCAAAGATCAAGGAAAAGGAATCGCGCCCGAGGATCTCAGTGTCGTTTTTGAAAAGTACAAACAAGTTGGTGAGTCAAGAGCCAAAGAGAAAGGCACAGGACTGGGTTTGCCCATCTCAAAGGCCTTCATCGAGGGGCATGGTGGAACAATTGGTGTTGAAAGCGTTTTAGGAGAGGGATCTACATTCTGGTTTCGCATACCAATTAACCAAAATCGTCAAAGTTGACATGCAAAAGCTCCTATTCATCACCGAGCGCCTTGCACCAGATATTGGTGGTCTTGCCGCAAGTGCATCGAGAATTAGCCGTTCAATTGCGGAAATCGGAATAGCTGTCGACGTAGTTTCTTGGAGCCGCGATTTGGCAGGTGGTCAGCTTCTTGAAGAGAAAGGGGAGGAACTGCCGGATAATTACCGCATATTCAGAATCGGCAGATATAAAGGCTGGGACATGACCATGCCTGCCAGTCAGGGCATCTTAGAATGGCTCAACGAGCGCAATTCCTATGATGCGGTGTGGGGACACTATCTGTTTCCGTCCGGATTTTTCGCGACATGGTTTGGCGCACAAAAAGGAATCACAAGTTTCGTTAGTGCCAGAGGCAACGATATCGATCGCGAGATGTTTCCGCCCGGTGACTTCTCTCGCTTGCTCTGGACGCTAGAGAAGGCATCGGTTGTCACGTCTGTCAGTCACGATCTCGCTAAGAAAATCACGACTCTGTGTGGACGTGCGGACATCGTAGTTCTGAAGAACTCTTTAGATACTGATTTGTTTGCACCATCCCACTCTGACAAACTTCGACTCAGGAATTCCCTTGGAATTAAAGATGACGAATTAGTGCTCGGCTTTTGTGGCGAACTAAGAGAAAAAAAGGGAATTCAATTCCTTTTGCGTG
>CAZISK010001204.1:0-2038 GCA_964541355.1 uncultured Candidatus Obscuribacterales bacterium | reverse complement strand
AATTCACGGACTGAGCCCTTCCTTTGTGTACACTGAGCAAGACGACGCGCCCGCTCGTTATATCTACTTGCGCCATCACCAGCGAGCAACATGCCAAAACGAACCGATATAAAGAAAATTCTCGTGCTCGGAGCCGGTCCTATCACCATTGGACAGGCTTGCGAATTTGATTATTCCGGAACTCAAGCCTGCAAAGCATTGCGGGACGAGGGCTACGAAGTTGTGCTAATCAACTCCAACCCGGCAACGATTATGACCGATCCGGAGACAGCCGACCAAACGTACGTCGAGCCGGTGACCGCCGAAATCGCAATGAAAGTGATCGAGAAAGAGCGACCGCAGGCCCTTCTGCCGACGATGGGCGGGCAGACAGCGCTGAATGTGGCATGCCAGCTGGCGGAATCTGGATTTCTGGACCAGATGAATGTCGAGCTGATTGGAGCCAAGCTCGCCGCCATTAAGCTTGCCGAAGATCGCGATCTGTTTAAGGCTAAAATGCTCGAGATTGGTCTCGACGTCCCCAACTCAGGTATCGCGCGCAACCTTTCCGAAGCTCAGTCCGTCGCCCAGTCGGTCGGCTTCCCAGCGATCATTCGACCGGCATTCACGCTCGGTGGTACCGGCGGCGGCATCGCGTACAACCACGAAGAGCTCGACGAAATCGCCTCCAACGGACTTAACGCCAGCCCGGTCCGCGAGATCCTTATTGAGGAAAGCGTTCTGGGCTGGAAAGAGATTGAGCTTGAAGTCGTCAGAGACACAGCAGACAACGTCGTAATCGTCTGCTCAATCGAGAATTTCGATCCGATGGGGGTGCATACCGGAGACTCAATCACGGTAGCACCAGTGCAGACCCTTACCGACAAAGAGTTTCAACAATTGCGCGACGCTGCCATCAAGGTGATTCGGGCAGTCGGGGTAGATACGGGCGGCTCCAATATCCAGTTCGGCGTCAATCCACGCACTGGACGAATCGTCGTCATAGAAATGAACCCACGCGTCTCGCGCTCGTCAGCGCTAGCCAGCAAAGCAACCGGCTATCCGATTGCGAAAATTGCCGCCAAGCTTGCTATCGGATTGACACTGGACGAGCTCTCCAACGATATAACCCGCAACACGCCGGCCTCATTCGAGCCTGTGCTCGACTACGTCGTCACTAAGATTCCTCGATTCAATTTTGACAAGTTCCAAGGCTCCGACACCACACTCACCACCATGATGCGCTCCGTCGGCGAAGTGATGGCGATCGGCCGGACCTTCCAGGAATCTATCCAAAAGGCGCTGCGTGGGCTGGAGTTGGGGCTGTCCGGATTTTCCGCGGTCAAGTCGCGAAAGGAGGCCGACTTCTGGCAATGGCGCAGTCGCCTCTCGAGACCGAGTCCCCATCGAATCACCGACATATTTGGTGCATTCGACGTCGGAATCTCGGTGGGTGAAATTCATGAGCTTACCGCGATCGATCCGTGGTTCCTCGACAATCTGAAAGAGATTTTCGATTCCGGAAAGCACTTGGAAGTGAATGAAACAAGACTCGAGGATCTGGACGCCGATCAACTTCTCTCACTGAAGAAGCAAGGCTTCAGCGACAAGCAGATAGCCGATATCTGTAAGACCGATGAAGATTCGGTTCGATCATTCCGAGTAAATCTAGGTGTAGAGCCGGTTTACAAGATAGTTGACACCTGCTCTGCCGAATTTCAGGCTTTTACGCCTTACCTCTACTCCACTTATGAAGAGGAGTCTGAGGTTCCTCCAGCGACAAAATCGAGAGTAATGATCCTTGGTGGAGGTCCAAATCGTATTGGGCAGGGCATCGAATTCGACTATTGCTGCGTGCACGCCAGCATGGCATTACGTGAACTGGGCTTCGAATCGGTGATGGTCAACTCGAATCCGGAGACCGTTTCGACCGATTACGATGTCTCGGACAGGCTGTACTTCGAACCCTTGACTCTCGAAGACGTGATCAACATCGCCACCATTGAACAACCTGAGGGCATCATCGTTCAGCTCGGCGGTCAGACTCCGCTCAAACTGG
>CAZISK010001203.1:0-2039 GCA_964541355.1 uncultured Candidatus Obscuribacterales bacterium | reverse complement strand
GTGCGTTGCAGCCTTTAGTGTAATCCAGTACGGTTGGATCTGTTTGGAGGTCGACACCGGGGATGGTGCTATGCGCCGCTCTCGCCAGTAAGACGTAATCTTTAACCGGTATCTTTTGCCCTGCAAGTGACGTAGGTCCGATGAATCCTAAAGAGAGGTATTCAACTGACGGTTGTCCGTCCATTGAAGGCTGGCCATATGGAGCAATCGCTCCTTTCGAATCCACGGCTACGTGAATTCCTACAGAACCCCAAAGAGTTTCACGATCTTGTGTCGTTATACCGCCTTCAGCGTCCTCCTTCATCTGTTCAGCGGTCATCTTGTCCGGATTGTTGAACTCCATGAAAACGAGCTCAGCACCTGCAGCTTTGGTCCGCTCTTCCGCGACGCGAAGGAGGCTCTTGAAATTGGGATAGTTTCTGTTTTCTTCTTTCACCCAGATGTGCTCGACCCAGGCTGCTTTCTTCAGCGCTTCGCCTTGAGCGTCGATGACCTGGAATTGAATACCGCCAATGATGTTTTGTTCTTTGTCGCGCAGGAGAATCATGTCCCATGATCCAGTTTCATCGGCGAGATACTCCTTGTATGTATCCGTTGTTTCAATTTCACCTTCGAGAGGAAATGCCTTTTCAAGCTCTGGATAGTAGAGCTTCATGAGTTGATCGACATTTGGATCGTTTGCTCGGACCAGCTCTCTCATGCTGACAGTTTCACCAGGTACAATCATTCCGGGAGCAACGGATTTGTCTGATACCTTAGTTTGTTCTGCCGTGTCCTTAGTTTGATCGGCTATGTCTTTTGGCGCTGGTGGTTTCTCAAGTGCCAGCTTTTGCGATAATGATCCGGTCTGATCTGTCTGCTTAGCAAGCGAGCTGTCTGAGTCTCCTGAGATAGCTCCGGGAGCCTTATTCGGTTTGACGAGTGAGCGCGCGCTGGGTGCATCGAGATTCGAATTCTCAATCGCTACTTGTGTAACGCCCTTCGATTTGATTTGATCGTAAAGTGTTTCGGCCAGACGGGCTAAATTGGCAGGTGAGCGATTTCCCTCGAGCCAAAGGTTTCTTACATATGCCGTATCCCGAGAAAGATGGAGCTGAACGCCACCGACGATCTCGTTATCGTGATTGCGCAATACAAGCGTGTCTTCAGTCAAGTATGGATTTCTTACGTCACGATTGTGGAAATACTCAATTTCGGTTGGAAGGCTTTTCGGAAAAGCGGTGGCCTGTCTGCGAGCGTACTCTTTGGATATGGAATTGAAAATTGGATCCTTGTCTGCCGCCAACGCTCTAAGACTAACTGAGTTCTCTCTGGAAATTGTCCCTGGTGCGGAATCGGCGTCTTTAGACCGCAGCCAATGTTCGCGAGGTCCTGGTTGATCCTTGTGAGCCTGGGTCACTTCGGTCGCGAGCTCTATGGTGTCGATTATTGTGTGTATGTTCTTCCGATCGCTCAAGACTGACTCACGATTCGCCTTTTCCTGAGCTCTTTGATTTCGCTCAATTTCAACAAATGCAGAGCGTTTTCTTTCTTTCGGAATACCCTCGGCAAGACCCAACACACCCCCCGCTACCATCATCGAATATCCGCTCTCCAGGCATTCCTTGGAGGTTGCCAGCCGCCCCTCATTTAGAATGGATGTTGTTTCGGCATTGACGAAGCCAGCCGGAATGCCAGCCAGGGTGTTCATGCCGGCTTCGTATGCCACCTTCTTTGTCCCGACGAGTTCTGCCGCCAGACTTCTTGTCGACGATCGAAATTGAGAGCCTGCTGCGCTCAGTGTTCCGAATGTGATAGCGCCGGTAACACCATTTTTTGTGCGTTGATCCCAGAAGTTGTTCTTTGACATGTCGACGGGACGAGATACGAAATCGAATACGAAGCCAGTCATCGCGCTATCGGCAATGTGACCAACTGTGTCTGATGCGGCCAGTTTCATAGCTGCAAGTGAGGTTTGTTCCTTCGCGACAAATGTTAGTCCAGTCTTCTTTAATGCCCCACGGGTCAGCATGAAGGGGAGCATCATGCCGGCGGCGTCT
>CAZISK010001202.1:0-2048 GCA_964541355.1 uncultured Candidatus Obscuribacterales bacterium | reverse complement strand
ATTTACCGAGCTTGTCGAATAGCATTTCAACTTGTTTTTTTTTAGTCGTCGTTTGCGCGTTCGCTTCATCGTTCTCGGCAACACGAACTGCAGTCTCTCTGGAAATCCGCATTGGAGGCTGGAAAACGAAATCGTTCAAAAGAGAGCTGATATCGCTTACAGTGCTCAATTCGGTATAGTCGGTCAGTGTTAACTGCCCAAAATGATCGATAGCGGCATTGCCGGACGCTGGATCGTTGACCGTGGAACCGGTCGGACTCTGATTTTTCACATCCGATACGAGTGAAGGGCGGTCTGAATCCCCCGACTCGCTCTTGTCTTCAACGGTTCTCGTAGTCATGTTACCCGGCGCTCACTAAGTTACCTGCATACTTTGAATTTATGCTCCAATTGTTGAAAAATAGCTGAATCACAAGTCTTAACCTTTATACTTATGATCGCGCGCTAGATTAAGTTGAATTAGCTCATGCGTGTTTATAAAAAGGCCTTCTTACTAACTTCCGTTCTACTCGTCTCCCAACTGTTGTTCATCTATGTGGTGCTGAACAGACTCGAGGAATCGGAGCACGCGGTCGACGCGCAGATCCTCCTTGCCGAGCAACGCGAACTGGCCTACCTTCTCGTCAGCCGCTGCCATCGAACCCTGTTGGTTCTGAGCGAGCAGGCTATTAATCAAGATTTTGGACTTGATTCCAAGGTGCAAGAGCAGCGAACCGCGGCAAGAGAGCACGTTAACCACCTGCTTGAGCTGTCGAATCGAAAGAGCGCAAGACGACTGCCAAGACTGAAGGAGGAGTTCGACAATTTCGATCTCTTCGTAAGGGGCATTGTGGCGCTCAACCAGAGTCGTGCCAGGTTCTCAAACGTAGCACGCCACGGGATCATCGCAGCCAGCCGCATTCGCAATCGCAAGCTCACCGATGCGCTGTCGCCGTTATACCAAAATCAGTCCGAAACAGACTCCAGATTTATGGAGGTGCGCGCCAAGAACATCGCCACCCTGCGAACGTGGATCTGGTATGGAATCGGCTTGAACATGTTTCTGGCAGCGAGTATCTGCTTTGCTTTCAGTATCGATTTCGTCAAGAGAATCAAGCATCTCAATGAAAATAGCCTGCGACTGTCGAAAGGCCGGGAGCTGCTGCCGGCTCTTGGCGGATCCGATGAAATTGCCCAGCTCGACGGTTTGTTTCATACTGTCGGCACGATTTTTCGTCAATCGTTCAATCGCGAGACCTCCATGTTCGACAGCGCAGCGGACTTGATCGTGTGCCTCGACAGCCAGGGCAAGATTGAGCGAATCAACAGGGTGTTCTCCGAGTCGCTCGCCTACGCTACTGAGGCTTCCGAAGGTGCCGAAATTTTCAACTTTATATTCGAGGAGGACCGAGATCTGATGAGGTCCTTCCTCAATTCCGCAAAGAAGGGCGGTCAAGGCGAGGATATCGAACTTAGAATGTTAACCAGCACTGGCGACATCCTCGACTATCAATGGGCAGTGCACTGGGAGCCCGGCTACGACTCATTTTACTGTGTGGCTCACGACACGACAGAAAGAAAGAGACTGGAGCAAGCCAAGCAAGACTTCGTGGCGATGTTGAGTCACGATCTGCGCTCTCCGCTCACAGCGCTCAGCATTACCATCGATTTCGTCGTACAGGGAGCAGCGCAAAATCTACCTGACAAGTGCATCGAGCTCTTCAAGCTGTCCGAAAAGAGCGTAGTCAGGCTGATTAATCTGATCAACGAACTGCTCGATCTCGAGAAGTTGGAAGCCGGCGAAATGGAGATAACACTAAATGCGGTACCAATTTCACGCATAGTGGCAGCCTCGATCGAATCGCTCAAAGCTTCGGCTTCGGCAAATGGCGTGCAGCTGGTGGCAAACGCGAGTGACGATCTCGCGGTCGTAGATGAGCAAAGGCTTTCGCGAGCCCTTATCAATCTCATTTCGAACGCCATCAAATATTCCGAGAAAGACAGCGAAGTCAGAATTGACGCAAAGAGAATACACGGCATGGTCGAGGTGCGAGTCACCGATTTCGGAC
>CAZISK010001201.1:0-2053 GCA_964541355.1 uncultured Candidatus Obscuribacterales bacterium | reverse complement strand
TACCAGTTCCGGTGGCTGTAAGCCGGCTACACTGGAAACGGGCGCCGTCATTACAGTGCCGTTCCACGTTAAAATCGGTGACAGAGTCAAAGTTGACACCCGCACTCGCAAGTACGTTACAAGAGTCTGAGGTCTGACGTGAAAATCGATCTGGATCAAATTCGAGAGCTTCTATCTGTAGTAAGTTCCACTGACGTTACCGAGCTGACTATTGAGTTCGGCGATCAACGCATCACCGTCAAGAAATCTCCTCCAGTAGTTGCGGGCTCGGAGGTAAAACCAATAGTCGTTAAAACCGACAGTCTCGGCTCGACTTCGCTTCCCAAGCTGGCTCCTCCTCCGATCGAGTCTCCCCGAAAGGAAGAGTCTAATGGGCCGTCATTGGATGAGGGCAAGAATGGCTACATCGAGATTACATCGCCGATGGTAGGCACTTTCTATCGTTCGCCTTCACCGGATGCCGCACCATTTGTGCAAATAGGCGATCGCGTCGCTGTCGGACAGACAGTTTGCATTATCGAGGCCATGAAATTGATGAACGACATGCCGGCTGAAGTGGCAGGAAAGCTCGTCAAAATCATGGTTGACAACGGCACAACAGTTGAGTATGGACAACCGTTATTTCTCGTCGATCCGCAAGGTTAGTTCTTTTAGATGAGTTTGGCGATCGTTGACCGGGGCGCCTGTTTGAAGAAAGGTGTAAAAAACGAGAGTCTATGATCGAAAAGGTTTTAATAGCGAATCGAGGTGAAATAGCCCTCAGGGTAATCCGAGCTTGCAGAGAGCTCGGCATCAGGACGGTGGCAGTTTATTCGCAGGCCGACGCGGAGTCGCTGCATGTAAAACTCGCCGACGAAAGCTTCTGTATCGGCCCGCCGCCCCTGCAACGCAGCTATCTTCACATTCCGGCGTTGATTAGCACCGCCGTAGTTACCGGTGCTGATGCCATTCATCCTGGCTACGGTTTTCTCTCTGAAAATGCCAACTTCGCAGAGATCTGCGCGGACCACCGTATCAAGTTCATCGGTCCGAGCGTCAATGCAATTACATCGATGGGCGATAAGTCCTCCGCCAGAGACACGATGAAAAAAGCTGGTGTTCCGGTCGTTCCAGGCAGCGATGGTCTGCTCGAGAATGAGGCGGAAGCGTTCAAACTCGCCGAAGAAATAGGCTTTCCGGTAATCATCAAAGCGACCGCCGGAGGCGGTGGACGAGGGATGAGAATTGCCACCAACTCCGGACAGTTGGCAAGCGCCATTACTATGGCGCGCAGCGAGGCCCAGGCCGCTTTCGGCGACGGCGGTGTGTATGTAGAAAAGTACTTGAAGCCGATCCGTCACGTCGAAATCCAGGTATTGGCGGACAGCTATGGCAATTGCATTCACCTTGGAGAACGCGATTGCTCCGTTCAACGCCGTCACCAGAAGCTTATAGAAGAGTCACCGAGCCCGGCTTTGACCGAGGAGCTTCGCAGCAAGATGGGTCATGCCGCCGTTCTGGCCGCGCAGGAGATCGGCTATGAAGGCGCGGGAACAGTGGAGTTCATCCTGGCAGGCGACAAGTTCTACTTCATGGAGATGAACACTCGTATCCAGGTGGAGCACCCGGTCACCGAAATGATCACCGGTGTCGACCTGATTAAGGAACAGCTCCGCATCGCCTCAGGCGAGCGATTGTCTCTTAAGCAGGAGGGCGTAACCTTCACTGGACATTCTATCGAGTGCCGCATCAATGCCGAGGATCCCGAGCGCAACTTTCTTCCGTCCCCTGGACGCATTGATGCCTACATAGCCCCTGGTGGTCCTGGCGTTCGTGTAGACAGCCATTGCTATCCCGGCTACTCCATTCCTCCTTTCTACGATTCGTTGCTCAGCAAGCTGATAGTCTGGGGCACCGATCGCAACGAGGCGATAAGAAGAATGCTTCGTGCTCTCGACGAATACGCCATCACCGGAGTAAATACCACCTTTCCGTTTCATCAATAAGTGCTCACTCATTCCGTATTTCAAGCAGGGGATGTCAGCACCGACTTTTTTGATAAATACATGACTCC
>CAZISK010001200.1:0-2074 GCA_964541355.1 uncultured Candidatus Obscuribacterales bacterium | reverse complement strand
CAAACTCTCCTGGCTTGGATGCTCGATACCGTCTAGCCCAGCGAAGACGGCGCTCCATGCATCAGCCAGTCGAATCAGAAAGAGTCGTGAGAAGGTCGCCAACATCAGGGACAGATTGAAAACAGGAAGACTATTGAAGGAAGGCAGGCTCTTCAACAGGGGGCGTTTGTCTAAACGCAATGAAGAGGGACGGTCGGCTCTAGAGTTCACCCCGAGGTTGAGCGGATTGAGAAGCCTGTCGAAGGAGGTGCTCAGCAATCTTTGCACCGCCACAATAATGGACACCGAAAACCATAGCCCCGAGGAGAAGGCGCTGATGGTGGTTGCAGCTGATGAGGTTATTCACTCGGATGAGGCGATGAACGATTTATCGCATTGTGAATCCGTGGAGCAAGAGGCTGCGGTTATAGAGAAGTGGGTGACTAAGAAGTTTGATGCGCTCAAGCACCGATTGACTGAGAGGAAGCAGCTTAAGGGCAAGCTATTTCGAAAGGAAGCTTCAAGGGAGATGGGGACTCACCTCAAAGAGGGCTTGACCAGAGGTGTATTCAGCCCGAGTTTTGCCATAACCCGCGTGGCGACGGAGATGAAATTCCCTATTGCCCAATTCGTAACTCGATTCATAGGCGACGTTTTTACCTACCTTCACCGGCGTGGCGACGCTTCGAACCCGGGCCCCATACCAAAGTGCATCATTGATGCCCTGATCGAATGCCGCGAAATTCAGAGAGCTACAGATGAGCCGATTGTGGTCTTGACCCATTCAATGGGTGGTCAGATTGTCTACGACGTCGTAAGTCATTTTCTACCGTCCATTCCCGAGCTGGAGGATGTGCGAATCGATTTCTGGTGCGCTTCCGCATCGCAGGTCGGTTTTTTCGAGGAGCTAAAACTGTTTATCAATAGCTCCGCCGATTTTGGCTCTGAACCTGCGGTATCGAAAATGGTGCCGCATCCGGATCGCGCACACCTCGGCTATTGGTGGAATGTCTGGGACCACAACGATTTTGTCAGTTATAGCGTCAAGAGTGTTATACAAGATGTAGATGATGAAGCCTACAATACTGGCATGGATATGATCGGCGCGCACATCGGCTATCTTGTCCTGCCCAGTTTCTACAGGCGCTTTGCTGCCAAGGTGGCGCTTGCGAAAAAAGAGAATTTTTACAGACCGACGAAGGTGGCAACCAGGAGCTAAACCACTGACGGTGACGGATGTGAACGGATTGCTTGGGGAAACCTAACTCACATCGGAATAGGCAGAGCTTGCTAAGAAGGATTCGGATCCTATCGGATGATTAACTGTTATCACATTGGCGCGGAGTCTCCTGGACGTGGCACAATCATCATTGGAGGTTGAAACAACCGAAATTGAAAAGAGTCCTTATCCTATCCGCATCCGCAGGTGCCGGCCACGTTCGCGCTGCTGAGGCCATCGAAAAAGCGTTGGCCAAATACCCGCAAATTGAAGACGTCCGCCATGAGGACGCTTTACGTTATACCAACGCGGCTTTCCGGCGCGTCTATTCGCGAGCCTATATCAATATGGTCAATCGCGCTCCACAGGTGCTCGGTCTTCTATATGATTGGGCTGATAAGCCCTGGAAAGATGAGCGACAAAGGCTGGCTTTTGATCGCTTCAACACTTTGCCGCTCGTTTCGATGCTGGACAAGCATAAACCGGATCTGGTGATTTGCACTCATTTTCTGCCGTCCGAAATCATGTCATGGCTTATCTGCAGAAGAAAGGTTGCCACCAAGAATGCAGTTGTGGTGACTGACTTCGACATCCATTCCATGTGGCTCTGCCACCACTACTTCCGATACTTTGTGGCGCTGGATGAGACCTGGGTTCATCTCACCCAACTGGGATTTGCGCCGGAGCGCGTTGTCGTCTCGGGCATTCCGGTTGATCCTGTTTTTGCAATGCCGAAGGGTAAGCTGGAGATGCGCGCCAAGTACGGATTGAATCCTTCGTTGCCGACCATTTATATGTCGCTTGGTGGATTCGGTGTCGGTCCGACCGAAGAAATTGTTATGTCACTCTCGCAAATGCAACACGAAGCTCAAGTGC
>CAZISK010001199.1:0-2075 GCA_964541355.1 uncultured Candidatus Obscuribacterales bacterium | reverse complement strand
GGTTGGGTCAGAACCGAATTCTTCGAAAAGAACGACGTGATCGACGCAAAAAACCCAACCTTGATCGCCCGGGAAAACAGCGCTAGAGGATGGTTAATGAAAAATGTGCTGTCCATTTCGACTGAGCAAGCGGTCGACCAGATCGAAAAAGCGCTCATGATCGGGGGGAGTCATGAGCTGATTATGACCGCGCCGGGTAAGTTGATAGAAAGACTCCAGGGAGTCGCTCCCGGATTAGTTCGGGCAATTAACCGTCGAATACCAATGGAAGCATTAGACAGCAGCCGCAAGGGACAGGAGGAAACTTCACCTCGATGAGCTCCGAACTCTCGCCCAAACCAGACTTCGATATGGACGACTTTCTTGAAAGGCTCGCTGGATACCGCTATGACCTCAGGAAAGAACGCCAGGTCAAACAAAAGGTCAAGGCCGCAATGTCGACATTAGGCGCGGCAGTAGTCCATCTCTGCCAGGTCGTCGGCGAACAGGAAGATGACCTGCCCAACAAACAGCCTTTGTTAAGCGCCGATTTGTTAGATGACGCTGTTCTGATCAAGTCAGGAAAGCGTCACCTCACATTCATGACGCTATACGGAGTCGGCAGCGATCGGGAATTGCTGGGCGGACGCGGTGAGCGCTGCGGACAGATCGGCGCCTATGCCCACCTGGCTGATCAGGATGCAGCTCCTTTGGGTTCCCGGCTGATGATTTACGGCAACGGCGATATTTGCGATCAAACGAGAACCTGGAATTTATCGCAGGGTATACAGGGCTTTATGCCTTATTTGACCGATGTCTTGAGCAGATACATTTTTCAAATGGATCTTTACTGGCAAGAGACGGACAAGCTTCCGAAGCCATTTTCCAAAGCTCAGGTGGTCCAGGGGCAGATGTATATCGAGGAGCTTCGACGCTGGGCCGTTTCATTCACCGTGGACCAGCCCAATAGCGACAAAGACAAAACGTGAAGCAGATTCCACTAGTGAGAATCCCAGATCTGATGTGACTCGTTCCATGTGGCTGACGATTCTCTTCCTAACTATAATGCCAATAGCCTCCTTTTTTTGAGTAACTTGCCGTGGCAGAACTAGAACTGACAATTCCGCTGAAGAGCACAACCTGTAAGATCGGCATGGGCGTTATGGCTACCTTGATGCCGCTCTGGGCCATCGCTATCCCTTTTTGCCTTGGACTCTCGCTGAGCATGGTGCTGCGCGATGCCAGCAAGATGACACCGCTAGTGGCAATCTGCGTGTTCAGCATTTTGATCATCATTCCGGCAATTGCCGTAGTCCTTGCGGCAATCTTCGAGGACGATGTGCTTCTCGTCAGCAAAGAAGGTATCGCCTTCCCTCTCAGGATGCTCCATCGTTTAGGATTTCGTCGGGCCAGACATTGGTCCGATCTGGCTTCGGCAACGGTTCAGCTTACTCACGACTCCGGGCAACAGCCGAAGGGCAACATCAATCTGTTCTTTCGCTCCGGAGGCGCAGCCAGCATCAATATTGACAAACTCACAGCCAACGACCTGGAACAGCTGCTCCTTGCCGTTGAAATTTGGGGCAACAACTGCCAACGGTCGCCGGAGCTTATTCAGTTTCACAACCAGTATCAGAACGACAACCGCGGTGTAGAGAGCCTGAGCTATACACAGATGTGGGAGGAGGAGTTGAGCAGAAGGTTCGCCAGTACATCTTTCGTACCGCTCGAGCCTGGACACTCCCTGAAGAAAGGAGGTCTCAAGGTCGTAAGGCAGCTTGCATTTGGAGGACTGTCTGCTATCTATCTGGCCCAGGAGGACAAAAAAGGGGTTGTCGTTCTCAAAGAAGCTGTCATACCGGCCAACGCGGATGAAGAGTCGCGCGCAAAAGCTTTGGAGCTCTTCGAGCGTGAAGCCCGGTTCCTGGTCAAGCTTGACCATCCACAGATTTCCAGAGTCCACGATCACTTCCAGGAGGACGGTCGCAACTACCTGCTCATGGACTACATTCGTGGACAGGACCTGCGTCAGCTGGTGAAGCAAAATGGCGCACAAAGTGAAGAGAAAGTGGTGGAATGGGGTCTGCAGATTGCCG
>CAZISK010001198.1:0-2077 GCA_964541355.1 uncultured Candidatus Obscuribacterales bacterium | reverse complement strand
ACGAAGCGCCGTCGCAACCGATTCTGCCCTTCCAAATGTGATGTCGGGTTTTGTCACGTCCTGATATCGTTTTCTGAAGCGCTCTGCCAGCTCCGCTGCACCTGTTTTCGATGAGATTACCAGTCCCAGAGCAAACTCATCAGGAAGTGACGATTTCCTTCTCAACACTAGCTTCAGATTCGCATTTGCTAAGGCCCAATCCTCGTTCGAAATGTAAAACGATGCCACCAGGTCGCCAGGAAGCGGTGAGCTCGGATGTAGTTGCCCTGCGGCTCTTGCGTGCTTGAGTCCGATGCCGGCGTCGCCGCGCACCATCATAATTTGAGCTATTGCGTAGCGAGGTAAGAATTGATTCGGATCGATATCGAGGGATTGGGTCAGATAGGGCAGCGCTTCATTCCACTCCATCAGCAGCCAGTGACTGAGACCGATACCGGATAGGGCTCTGGCGCCAAGCGGTCGAAGATGCAGAGCCTTTTCAAAGCTGGCTCTTGCTATGTCAGAGGATCCAGATAGCATTTGAATTGTCGCCACGTCGCACCACTCTCCATATGAAGTCACTGAAGCGAAGTCTATTTTGTTCAGATACATTTTGGCCTTTTTCAGGTCTGCGCAGTGCAGATATAGACGCGCCGCGAAGAGATTGTCTATCGGATCGCCGAAGCGCTTGAGCATTTGGGTGGACAGATTTGTTTGCCATTTTGAAGGAGTTCTATAATCGTTGCCGTCAAGTGCAGGTAGGTAGTACACGTCGTTGAGGTAATGGTTGGAGCTCACCTGACGCCGGACGAATGCCAGGACCTCCTCTGGATTGACTTTGTTTGGCGCGTCTGACCATCTGGGCATGAAGTGCTCCATACCGAGCACACTTCCTATGGTGGCATCGATAGTTGTTGCTACCGAGGACATCTCTCGAGCTAATTGACCTTCGATTATCAAATTGTCGTCCGTATTGATGTAACTCACCGGATACGATTCCAATTGCCGAGCGAGCTGTTTGGGATACGCTATTGCGTTGCTGAACAATTCGATTGCGTTTTCAATTCCAATCTGCTGAAAAGCCAGATCGGTGTTTTTTGATAATATACATCGGTTGGTATCGGCCAGTCGCTGCATGGCTGCGACGGAGTTGCCGTCGGCACCGCCTGTAGTGCCAGAGGCATATCCGGTCAGGATTACTTCGCCGGCGCGCCTTGGTCTCCAGACTGTTGTGTCGGGAAAGGCTTGTTGGAAGGTTCTTAATAAACTGGCGAATTGTTGTGGGGTCAGCGAATAAAGAGGCAACCACTGACAGAACAAGCCGCCTGGCTTCAGTCTTGATTTCGCTGTCTCATAGAACTCGAGTGTGTACAGGTCCGATGCGCCGTTCATCCATGGTTCGGCCGCCTGCGAGATGACGAAGTCGTATGTTTCTTTGGTTCGGCACAGGTAGTTGCGAGCATCCCAGGTGAGCTGGCGGAGACGTGACTTGTCGATACGATCGTCTTCCCAGAAAAGCTGGCTGGCCGACCAGACTCCCTCCTCTATGTCGATGGCGGTTACTCTGCTAACCCGTTCGGTCGTCAATGCCGAAGCGCATGTCGTGCCGCTTCCGTATCCAATGACCAGCCCCTCCAGACTGTCGTTGCAATTGAGAACCGTGGGCAGAAGTCCAAGCAGAGATTGTGTTGGATAGTCGCTCATCGGAGAAGGGAGATTGCTCTCAATTGGTATCGATGCTTCTACTTTGCCGTTATTTTTCAATGACAACGTGTTGTTACCGGGATTGGTAACTACCGATACGCTGCTGTTGGCTCCCTCCTGGTATAGCAGCACTGCCTCTCGGGACTGTTTACTCGCATCACTCTTAAGAGCGAGTGTGTTAATGATTGATTTTGGATCTAGATTGACCAGATCATGGTTGGACACATAGGCGATGCCGCTGGACATGAGGTTGATATCCCATTTCGGACGTAGTTGTATAAGTACTACTGTTATTACCATTAGAAGGGCGATATGCCGCGCCCTCATGGATGCAGTACCCTTGTCCAGCCGATCGAACAGAGTCAGAAATGCAACTATGGAGGTCAATCCATAG
>CAZISK010001197.1:0-2084 GCA_964541355.1 uncultured Candidatus Obscuribacterales bacterium | reverse complement strand
ATGTCATCGTAATTGCCGTTGTAGACAATGATCGTGTCATAGTCAATGTCTGCTAAATGGGTGCAAACCGAATTCAAGAAATGGCGATCATGTGAGATAACGATTAATATGCCTTCGTATTGGCGGAGGAAGTCCTCCAGCCAATGAATTGATTCAAGATCGAGGTGATTAGTAGGTTCGTCCAGCAACAATGCCTGAGGCCCGCCGAACAGCGCTTGAGCAAGCAGAACGCGGAATTTGTAGTCAGTTGCCAGCGTACTCATTTTGTTTTCGTGCTGGTCGTCGGGAATGCCGATACCGCGGAGGATTTCGCCGGCTTCAAATTCGGCGACATAACCATTTTCATCCGCGATAATCGATTCCAGTTCGCCCAGGCGGTGCATCTGATCTTCCGTCAAATCGGCAATTTCACAGAGCTCATCACGTTCTTTGAAGGCGCTCCAGAGCGTCTCATTACCCATGACTACTGTGTCAATTATGCGTTCGTTGTCATAGGCGAACTGGTCTTGCTTCAACACGCCGACCTGTCGTGGTTTATGCACAGTGCCCCGATTGGAAGGCTCTTGCTCTCCAGTGAGGATTTTCATGAAGGTCGATTTACCGGCGCCGTTGGGACCGGTAAGTCCGTATCGATACCCGGGGCTGAATTTGACGGAAACGCTGTCGAACAGCGTTCTTGACCCATAACCCTTTGAAACTTCATTGACAACTATCATGACCAGGTTTCCTATCATCAAAAAAAGACGCGCTGAGCGCGTGTCCATTGGGGATTATATCGTTTTGGAGAGTGACTGAATGCCCTGTAATTGACATCTTTACAATTGAGACTGCAGTCCGTGTCTTCATCGCTCCGGGAACCTGGACAGAAACGGAATCGTCAAGAGACCTTGCTACACGCGGCTCCTGCTGGGCTCTGACTAGGTTGGTGCTGGGCGGTAGCTGTGACGTTCGGGAGGTCTGGGCTTCAAGTCAGCTGTTTGCAACCCTGCTATAGAATCTCTTGAGAACGTACCGGGATTGTGTGTCAGTCGATTTCTTACAAGCATTGTGAACTCCGCGATGCATCGATCAATTAGCTGATAAACTTTTATAGTTCGTGAGGGAGTAATTGAAGAATATGCTACGGTCTACAAAGTTTTTCGTGATTTCAAGCAGTCTGGTGTCGATAGCGATCTTGGCGGGCACGTTGGGTCTGACTCAATCTTACTCGGCCTTTGCCTCGTCCGTGGGTGGCTCGGCGGGACTCACCGGAATTGACGTCAATAGCATGGACAAATCGGCTACGCCTGTCGGCGATTTCTTCCAGTACGCCAATGGCACATGGTTGAAGAATACTCCGATCCCTAATGCCTATGACAAATGGGGTGTTCTCAATATCATTCACGATAAGAATTTAGAGCTGGT
Organism: uncultured Candidatus Obscuribacterales bacterium; assembly: GCA_964541355.1. Taxonomy (GTDB): domain Bacteria; phylum Cyanobacteriota; class Vampirovibrionia; order Obscuribacterales; family Obscuribacteraceae; genus JADYXR01. Next base: position 680 of record CAZISK010001197.1, on the reverse strand, counting down.
TCGCGGCATTCTAGAAAAAGCGGCTAATGATACGAACGCCGCCTCCGGCAGCAATCAAAAAAAGATTGGCGACTTCTATTTCATCGGCATGGATGAAGAGAAGGCTAATAAAGCCGATATGATGCCGATTGCTGATGAGCTCAAACGCATCGACGACATGAAAAATCTTGATGATCTTCGTGTCGAAGTCGGTCGGCTGCACGAGCAGGGTGTCAATGTAATGTTCGGCTTTAGCTCAGGCCAAGATTTCAAAGACAGTACGAAGGTCATAGGACAGGCTGGACAAGCTGGTCTCGGGCTTCCCGATCGCGACTATTACACCAACGATGACGAGCATTCGAAGAAATTGCGCGAGCAGTATGTCGAGCACGTCGGCAAAATGCTCAAACTGCTCGGACTTGATGAGAGCGGCTCCATCAACGGAGCCAAGAAAATAATGGATTTGGAAACGGCTCTGGCTAAAGGCTCAATGAAGAACACGGACTTGCGGGATCCAGACAAGGTCTATCACAAAATGACGGTCGCGCAACTTGACGAGTTGACACCGAAGTTCTCGTGGTCGAAGTATCTACAAGAGCTGGGTTCTGATTGCAAAGACATCAACGTTGGACAGCCTGATTTCTTCAAGACGCTTGAACAGCAGTTTGGCGGCCAGGGCTACTTCCAGAGCCAGATCGACC
>CAZISK010001196.1:0-2086 GCA_964541355.1 uncultured Candidatus Obscuribacterales bacterium | reverse complement strand
TTAGCAAACCACGGCGACGCAAAATTGCCTACGACGTGGACTACCGGACGCACACGATTGTGCGGCCGCCGAGAGGTATCCAACTCCTTCCACGTTCTGATTTGCCTGGAACCCGCACCGCAGGGACTTATTGCTGAATCGCCCATTTTCGCGTTAACGATGAACGGTTCCGGCGTGCAAACCTTTGCTGCCGCCGATAACAACTGCAAAGTAATTGCAAACAGCGCAATGGGCACGGGGTTTGGCTTGTAGCGGGATGTTATCCTGCTTTAACCTGCCCCGACTCACAAACAATGCCCCCGGACGATGAGAAGTGATCGTAATGTATGGACACGTTTGTGAATTGTGGATGATGCTCCATGGACGCCCCAAACGCTAGTTGGTATGGAGTTCTTCCGCTCTAATTTCCGCCGCGCGAGATTCGATCTTTTTGCGGCGCGCCTCAGGAAGTTTTTGCAGATATTCAGTCAGAGTCGTTTGCTGAAATTTCTCCTTCAGTTTTTCGTTATGGCCTGCATCGGCAGTCAAAGCTAGAATTGACTCCAGCCGGCGTTGCATGACTTCTGGTCCGACTTCACGTAACAGGGACATTGTCGCCAAAATTTCGTCTTGGACGTTTCCTTCGAGCGGATCAAACCACTTCGCAAATTTAGCGTTGAGTTTTATATCCCAGTCCATAGTTGCTCCCTTGCTTTCAGCCGAAACGAAGACTGGCAGCTGGGGTGATTCCTGATATTCTATAAGTGTCGCAGGTTGGTAACGCGGAGCAACTCAAATGAAACACGCATTGGGTTTTCTAACAGCTTTACTAGTACTTGTTTGCCCAGCTGCTGACGGTAAGAGCAGCGATGAGCAGATTGCTGACCTGTTGCGGGCTTCCCACTGTGAGGGACGGACAGGCTGGACTGATCATATCAGTTCCCAGATCCAGCTCATCTTGGCTTTTTCTTCGTACCAAAAGGCACTCTGGGATGCATATGACCAACTCAAAACAAAAGAAGCAAGCGATACTAGTTGGGTGCGTCATCTGTGGAGTTCCTACCGGTCTAAGCGTCTGCCAGCCGCTTCGCAAAAGGCAATGGAGTCTGCCACTAAATACCGTCGATACCTTACTGAATTTGCAGGAGAGAAGGCTGTGCGAGAAGCGGATGACAACCTCAAGAAGCGCACAGCTATCCCTGACCAACAGCAGACTAACGATCTAAGCTAGGTCAAGGTATCTTTCGGATGAGTCCCTCAGTTGACGACAGCTCAATGAAAATAGCCGGAACCGATGATTCTCCTGGCGTTGCCAGCCTAAAGCGGTATGGGAAATCGGGATCACTGTACCAATCACCAGGCTGCATGTCTGCTGGTAGTACAGGGAATCCGGGATCTAGAAGCTTAGCCCTTATGTAGGGCAGCATGCAATATTGCGGCGAGTGTTGGGCTCTGTCGCCAGCTCGTCCACGACCCGTGTACGGGTCTTGCACTCTTGAAGGGACCAATGCCAGCCCAGAGGGGTCGATTGACCCAGACGGATCGTTATTGACATAGACAAATAGATTAACGCCGCCGAACTCTTCTATTGGATCGCGATTGAGAAATCGTGCGAGAGTTGCGCTGTAGGGTCTGGCAACGGTCAAGCTAAGTCCGCTCCGAGCGTGCAAGTAGTACCCAGCAAATTGGAAATCGCTGTCTTGGGCGCCCTCAAGCTTCTTGGGTTGCCCAAAGGGGTTAAAGCTGTACGAAGCTTGCACATTGCCGTAATCATCGGTCATCGAGCGGACGGAACCAAGGTGATCTTCAGAATAGAAGTAATTTGTAGAGCTGTTAATTTGGCCTCTCGCGAAGAACTGCTTCGACGGACTTCCGCCTCCATCGCGCTCCTCACAGCGGTCACCGCTGCACCAAATGTGCTGCTTGGTACTGGTCACGCTACCTGAAACCGTCTCGACGATCTTCACCGTTCTTCCGAGGGGATCGTGGGTGAATTCCGATTTATTGTTGATCCCGGGATAAGTGATCTTTTTGAACGCGTGCGCATCGCCGGTGGTGCCAAGGTGCAGCCGCGCATTGTTTCCGGTCGCTCTTGTACCAAGGTGCG
>CAZISK010001195.1:0-2088 GCA_964541355.1 uncultured Candidatus Obscuribacterales bacterium | reverse complement strand
TCGAGCTACACCGCATGGCACAGCCAAGCATTTTTCGGTGCACTCTGATAACGAGGTGGTGTGGTTTGAGAAGTTTACTGTCACACGGTTCCACAAGGATCTATTTCATGAAAACAGATTCGCTATGCTTATTTTCAAGAGAACTTCTTTATGTATTTATAGGCTTTAATCATCTGTTTCTGAAAGAAAGTCTGTTTCGAGACTCAATGAGCTCTCTTCAACCTGTTCTGAGTTAGCACCGTAAAAACAATGTTTTGAGTACTTTCTTTGTAATATCGCAAGACAGTCGCTTTCGAATCGCTGGAAAATCTGACGAAGAAAAAGCTTCACTAGCCTGGCCAATCTTAACTTAAAAGTTCTTCCCACTTGGCAACAACCCTCTCAAAATGGCTTTGCTTGGCTGCTTTCGGCGGATCATCTCCGTCAAGGATCTGACACCACCTACGACACTACTTCAACCTGTCCAGTGCGATTGCCTTGAATTTCTTCACCTCGGGATCCGAAAGCTTCTTTGCACATCTGGCCACCGCGGCGTTGAGCACCTCATTAGCTTTTTCCTTGTTGCCCGCGCCCCGATAGGTATCCGACAACTGAATCATGGTTGATATCGTCGGCGCTTCATATAGTCCGACCCTGGTCTCACACAGCTTCAACGACTTCAATTGCCACGATCGGGCTGCATCGAATTTTTGCTCACGCCCATACATACCGGCAATGGCGTTATAGAGCCCCGCGAGTTTTACGCTTCGTGTCCAGTCAACGTTGATGAGTTGAGTCGCTTTGTTGGTACTGGCAATGGTGTCAGCAAGGCGCTTCAAAGCATAGTTGCTGTCGGCCAACTGTAGATAACAGTCCAGGGCATAACGTTGCTGTTCTTTTGTCGGTTTGAGCGCCTCGAAACTCCGGAGGCCAGGCTCGTATACTCGCCTGGCCTGACTATAGTTCTGCCTCGAAGTCCACAGATCTCCGATGCCGGCGAGATACTCGAAGCTCATTACATGGTTCACAGAACCTTTATTGCAGAGAGAAATAAACTCAGCGGTTCGCCGAATAGCATCCTCTTCGCGCCCGAGCCTGAGCAGACATTGAATCGACAGCCCCAGAACAAGACCCCGACTGCCCGCGCCTGGATGCCTGTCTTGAAGCTCCAAAGCTCGATCGCAGCTTTTAAGAGCGTCATCAAAACGCCCCTCGCGAGCCAGCATGACAGCTTGTTTTGCAAGAATATCGAAGATCTTGGAATGATTACCGCTATTCCTCGACTCGTACAAAGTCAAGGCATCACCGAGCATAATCAGCGCTTCCTTTCCCCTGCCGGTAAGGAAAAGAGGGGAGGAGAGGGCGATTTCAACATCGGCAAAGTGCAGCGTACCTTTACCGAAGGTATGGGCACACAACTTCTTTGCCTTCAAGAGAGTTCTCTCCTCATCGGCATAACGTCCTTTGCACTCCTCCAACGATGCCACTGCGAGGAACTCTTTATTCAAAGCTTCACCCCATACATGCTCCTTGTCACTCCCCTCATATCGGCTGGACAATGCTTCCAGAGACCTCAAGTCCTCTCGATGAATCTTCAAGGCATCATCGAATCTTGATTGAAGCTTGTATAGATCCCCGAGTGCGTGGCGCACTCTTAAGTAACTCCCGCTTAGTGTGCCGAACTGCTCGGCAAGCGTGGGAGCCAGACGCGACAGGCGTGTCTGCGCCGCCTCGAACCGACCTTGCTTAGCCTCGTCCCTGGCAATCGACAACTCGACGCTGATATTCGAGGACATCTCCGTCAGCGATTTCGTTTTCTCCGCCTGGCGCTCGTTGCTGACCTCATTCTTAGTTTTCAAAAGATCTTTATAACTGGCTGTCGCCGGGCCACCGTTAGCGGACCACTGATCATCAAGGCATTCCAGCTCCACAGCCCGCAACAGAATCGTCCTGGCAACACCCAGATCGCCCTGGCTTTCAATCTTTTTCGCCAGATCTATGTGAACCTTGATCGCATCAGACAATAGTGCGCGCTTCGCCTCACGGCCTCCAGTGAGATTGGACTGTTCGGCTGCCAATTTTTCGAGAACTTGCCAGGCTTGCTTGGTA
>CAZISK010001194.1:0-2096 GCA_964541355.1 uncultured Candidatus Obscuribacterales bacterium | reverse complement strand
ATCGTGCCTGGCGATTCTCGCGCTAGCTATCATTTTGCTATTCAGAAGTGACGTGCTTGGTGACAAGGCGTCGCAAGCGCCTAGCGCAGAACAGGCGTCAGATCGAAAAAACGAAGTTCGGCCCACGCTTGAAGAAATGATCCCGACATTTCACAACCTAGGAAGATCTTCGCATTAGCTACTTCAATCCTAACTGCGCTTTCTTGGAGTTCGTTTTTATGACGCCTTCTTTTCCTTGTTGCCACTTCAAGCGTTACGAGCGCTGAACTTTTGAAATCTGCTGAACAGATTGACAATATTAGGAGACAAATCAAAGCGTCTCGCACGCTAGCGGAAAAGACAGGACCAAGAAGAACTCGTCGCACTGATCAAGGACGCTCCCGAAAACTGAATTCGGCTGAACTTCATCTGTACTGTGAAGTAATCACTGCCCTAAAGTGCATTATGGAAGTCCGGCATCTGTTTCTCCTTTCTCTTCAGGTTGGAACGAGGGTCTTGATGCTAACTTGAGCGGCGACTTGCTTGGCTGCGGCTATATACGCTTGAGCAATTGGGTGCTCGGGGTTGAATGCTGTTATCGGTCGCCCTGCATCTCCTCCTTCCCGTACTGCCACGTCGATAGGAATTTCTCCTAAAAGGGGCATCTGCATTTCATTTGCAAGCGCTCGTCCGCCAGCGGTTCCAAATATGTGGGTATTAGCATGACACTCTGGACAGCTGAAGTAGCTCCTGTTCTCGATTAGTCCAAGCACCGGCACATGCATCTTTTCGAACATGGCAAAACCGCGACGCCCATCGAGCAGGGCAACGTCCTGCGGAGTTGTCACCAGAACGCCAGAGATCTGAGTTGCTGTGGTTAGAGTAAGCTGTGCATCGCCGGTACCAGGTGGCATATCAACGATCAAGTAGTCGAGTTCTCCCCAATCTACGTCCCGAACGGAATCAATAAACCTGCTCAGTTTTAGTTTGCCAAAAACATCGCCATCGCGCAATTCGGCAATAATCCGGATACGTGCCGGATGAGAGAGGATAGAGAGCAACTTCGAGAGATGCTGGGAAACCAGAGTTCGATAAGGCATAACGGCCACCTTGAAAGTGTGATTATTAAGACTCTATATATCTAGAAATTTGAATATTCCAACATCTAAAGATATCATCAGGCTGCATTTCCTTGCAAGTGCTTAGCTTTCGGAATTCGCTGCCTCGACAATCCTCGATTGACAAAGTTTTCATTTGGTGTATAGTTGCATATGTAGTTACATCTAAGTATTCAGAACTTTGCACAAATGGAGGCGCCGCTCATGTCATTCACAATCAATACCAATCCACAAGGCGACTCCCGGATAGACGAAATTAGTCGCCTACAGACACGCTCAATGACTCAAACCGGTCTTCTAGGCGTGATGCAGGACAGGACATACATCAGTGCTTACCGTAGTCGGGCTCTCCAACTAGAGCAACCCCGCAGTCGCCGCCGCGCTTATGTCTCCTACAATCAAGCCTATAAAAACGATGATCGCAAACAATCATCATTGAGGCATTTGCGAGTGTCTCAATCGAGCTGCTTTCTGCTGCGCTGCTTGAGGGCACTCTGTGAGCGCTTTGAGCAGATCTCAGTCCGACAACAAAAGCCTGTTACGGCAGTTTTCGGTTGAGGTCACCAAAGTGAATCGGCTCATCGTTTTTTTAGTTCCAGTTTTTGCTGTCTATCTGCTCTGGATCGCATATTCCATGGGTCAATCAAACGATGTGCATTTTGCATTGAACGCCGTTTCCAGTTTCGCACTGGTTTTTGGAAGCATATTGTTTTTGTTAGTCAGCGCTGCGTTCACCAGCGCTAGAGACGACTGACTAGTTTCACAGGAGGATAACTTATGAATGTTTTGTACGACGAATACGAGTTCATAAACAACACCGTCGTCCCATTTCTGCGCCAACAGTGGGATGCCATCGACAAACCCGAAGAGCTGAGCGGCCGGCGTGATGGACGACTGACACTCGACGAATTGCATTTGGCACATGACGAGGCTGTTCGAGAGAACCGAGGTACAGATGCATCGATACTCAACGAGATCATCATGCGGTACTCGCCCCTG
>CAZISK010001193.1:0-2099 GCA_964541355.1 uncultured Candidatus Obscuribacterales bacterium | reverse complement strand
CGGTTTGCCGTGGGTGAGGGTGCCGGTTTTGTCGAAGGCAACTGCTTGGAGCCGTCCTAAATTCTCTAAATGCAATCCGCCCTTTATCAATACTCCGTTGCGCGCCGCCTGCGCTATTCCGGCTAGTACTGCTGACGGTGCTCCCAATGCTAATGCGCATGGAGAAACGGCGACTAGAAATGTCATTGCGCGTAAGAACGAGGTTCGAATAGGAAAACCAAAGATTGGCGGAATGATGATCAGTAAAAGATCCAGAATCAAAACTGTGGGCACAAACCAGCTCGTAAATTTCTCGGTTAGTTGCTGCGTTTTAGTCTTCTGGGTTTGAGACTCCTCTACTAGCTGCATAACACGAGACAATGTATTGTCTTTGGCTAATTTGCTGACTTTCACCATTAGTTGCCCGTTGCCGTTGATAGAGCCGGCGAATACCTGATCGTCCTTGGCTTTCTCAACAGGCATACTCTCGCCCGTGATTGGCGATTGGTCCACCGAAGAGTTCCCTCCCGATACTACGCCGTCGACCGGAATTCGCACTCCCGGCTTTACGACTACAAGCTCTCCTAATTGGAGCTCGTCTACTGAAACTTCCAATTGCTTCGCATCGCGCACCACAGTCGCGGTCTTTGGTGTGAGCTGACCTAGCTTAGCAACAGCGTCTCTAGCTTTGTCTAAAGCCAGCTCTTCAAGTGCATGACCTAAGCTGAATAGAAATAGAAGCAATCCGCCTTCTAGAAACTCACCAAGAATTGCGGCACCGCAAGCTGCAAAAACCATTAGTAGATCAGTGTCGAATTGTCGTTCTCTGATGGAGTGAACGGCATGACGAGCTATATCGAAACCACCAAAGAAATATGCGGCGGCGAACAAGAAGTAAATAACAAGCGATGCAGAAGCAAACTGAGGAAGCAACCAAGCGGTGAAAACTGACACCCCGCACAAAATTGAAAATATGAGTTCGCGGCGCTCTTGAAATACAGCTGCGATGCCTGTCTCCGGAACACTATATCCGAGTCTCCGGACGCAATTTTTTATTTCAGCTACGTTAGTCTTATCTGAGTCGTATTCAACTCGCAGCGTACCAGCGACATAACTGACAGCAACATTCAGCACGCCGTCGACGCGTTTTATGCCATGTTCGATCACTAGCGTGCAGTCCGAGCAATCCATTCCAACAATGGACAGAATCTCGTGTTGATAGCGGCTGGAAATACTGGCTCCGGTTTTTTGGGCCAGTCTTTTTAGACTCGCTAGGTCAAACACTTCTGGATCGTAGTGAAGACACAATAAAAACTTACTTTCTTTTTCTTCTACGTGCGCCTTTGTAACTCCACGTCGCTTCGCGAGCTCTTGCTCGAGTTTTCCAATGCATTGATCGCGCTGATCGGGAAGATTAGGCAGAAGGAGTTCAATGTCTAATTCTAATTTGTGGTCTTGTTCTATCGTCGGCATGTTTGGTCTTCGATTGGGGATGTGAACGTGGCTTACAGGGGATGTCCTATTGCTTGTTCGAGGTCAGTTAATGATTGTTGGTAACCACGAACTGCTTCGAGATACGACACTTTTGTTTGAACATTGGCTTGTTGAGCGGCAAGGGTTGAGGTGATGTCGGTTTGTCCGACTTCGTAGCCTCGTCGTGACATCTTTGCTACCTTGTCGGAAGAAGGAAGTATTTTTGTTTGATAAAGTTCGACTCTTTCTCTTGCTGCAACCACTTGTTGATATGCAACTATCACTTCTTCAGTGACTATGTTCTTTGTCGAGAGCAATTCTCTAGTAAGTTGAAGATTCACAGCCCTCAGGCGGGCTAATTCCCCTTGTTGAAAGTTCAGTACTGGAAGTTCCTGGGTGACCCCCACAAAGAACCCTCGAGTTGCCGGTCCTTCGGGTGGGTTGCCCGAATAGGAACTGCCTATGTTGAACTGAGGATTTGGCATGATATTTCCAATAGTTGCCTTGACGCCTGTTTTCGTTAGAGCAATTCGCTGCTCAACGACTTTTATGTCCATGCGAGTTTTTAGTCCGTCTTCAACAAGCTGTTCGAGTGTCGGAAGCGGTTTTGAAAAGTCAGGCAGTAACTCATTGGCTTCTACGTGCAA
>CAZISK010001192.1:0-2103 GCA_964541355.1 uncultured Candidatus Obscuribacterales bacterium | reverse complement strand
ACCGAGGCTATGCTCCGAGCCTGAAGACCCCAGCCACTGCTGGGGTCTATTTTTTGGCATTTTTTTCTTAGCCGCGAAAGTTATGGCGCTTTCATGGAAGCAAATCATGCTAAACGCATCGATCAGGCACCAGTGTCTTTTTGTAGCAAGCAAATTTTGCGATTGTGAAAAATAGAAGGGCATCGGCAATGGTGGGCTGTCCTGAGCAAAATAAATTTGATTGTTTCACTGCAGATCATCCGTGGGGATGATTGCAAAAGCCATAATGTCGGATAACCTTAGTAATAGACCTATTGCCACAGCTTGCGGCAGTATTGCATTTCAATCGTAACCTGAGAATTAACGATGGATCTCCACTTTCCGAAGGCGCGTCTTTTTGCCTACGACAAACTTACAGCTGGGCATGGCTGCTTTTCCGTATTGGTTCAGGCAGTTGCAGATGCTGGACTAATCTCGGAGGATTCGCTTTCGAAGTTGAAAGAAGAGAATGCGCAGGTTGGCCAGTGTGGCAGTCTGCACGCAGCCAAAAAAATCATCGATGCCTATATGTCCGAGCGCCACCATGAAGATTCGGCACGCGTATTCGCTGAAGTATCCTTCAATGAATTGAAAAGCCAAGTCGAGGCCTGGCAAAAAAATGGAAAACCGGGACATGGACCTGAATGTGTTGAGTATCAGAAAAGTTTCTCATGCCGCGACACGGCCCCGATTGTGCTTGACCTGCTCCTCCAAAAGATTTTGCGGCACTAGGCTCTGTGATCTGGTTGCGGCTCTAGCACCGTAGCTAACCCAAAAGCAGCAGTTTTGTTGCAGAAGTGCTGTCTTTGATGGTCGGACTTCCGAACCTGACGACAGTTTAGAAACCGCATTGGAATATTACTTTCACGAAAGGGATGATGACGACTGTCAGTCGGCGACAGCAATTGCCGGATCGATACTATGTTATATCGATATTGTTCAGAACAAATGCGAAGGTGCTTCCTTTTCCTGTCTGGCTTTCACACCAAATTTTTCCGCCGTGTGATTCGACGATTTTTCTGCAAAGGTACAGACCAAGTCCCGTACTCGCATAATATCGTCCGCCCGATGATGCTTGCCAGAAGCGTTGAAACAGTTTTGGTTTGTCGCTATTAGAAATCCCCTTTCCTGTGTCGGTGACGGAGACCACTGTTGTGTGATCGTCCTGTGCTACTCGTACTCGGATGGATCCCCCGGTTGGAGTATATTTTAGTGAGTTGTCGATCAGGTTTTGCAATACGCGCCGAATCTCGTCCATGTCACAATTGACTGGAATTGTGTCGTCCGCGGCCTCGAAGGTGAGAGTAATTTGCTTTTGTTTCGCCAGCGAAGAGAGTTCGCCAACAATCTGGTCAATTGCTGTAACCAAATCTACTGGTATCAGATTTAGTTGCTTTACTCCGCTATCGTACTTGTAGACGTCCAATAAGGTTAAAACCATCTGGTACATGGCGGCATTGCTTTGAAGTATCGTTTCGATAATGCTCTGTTGCGAATCCTGAATCGGTCCAAAGTCGCCCTCCATCAGCAGTTTTAGCGCTCGATTGGCAGCGAGAATCGGAGTCTTCAAATCATGAGTCAGCGTGGCAACGAAATCCTCGCGCTGTTGCTGTAGTTGCACACTGTCATTTACAAGCGTGAAAGTTGCCACCAGGCCGGAAAACGATTCATCTCGTTCGCGAATCGGCCAGACCGACCAATCATAGAATGAGTCTTGCTCTGAATTTAGAAAACGAAGTGGTTCTGCAGAAGCGCGCTTAGCCGTTCCGAGTCGGAGCGCTTCACGAAAGTCTGCTTCTGGAAGCTTGCCGCAAAGGTCGAAAATCGATTTACCAATAATCTTGTCGGCACTATCTTCACCAACCAATGATAAGAACTCACTATTTACTTCCATGCACTCGCATTCAGTTGACAGTCGAACGATTCCAAGCGGTGCATTTTCCACGATGCTCTTAGTTACGGAACGCTCTGTTTCCAGTCTGGAGATAATGTCTCTGTGATCGCGAATCGCCTGAATTTTTGCGGCATTGTATGTATCGATCCCCAGTCCCATATCGAAGAAAATCAGCTTCGTTAGTGATTCGA
>CAZISK010001191.1:0-2106 GCA_964541355.1 uncultured Candidatus Obscuribacterales bacterium | reverse complement strand
GGAAGGATGACATCCAGGCGGGTCGTTCCGAAGTGTGTGTGTCGCTTGGACTCGACAAGGTGATCGACTGGAACAACGAGCGCCTGATCAAGGTGATGGAAGGCACGGGCCAGCCGGTTACTTTCGACGGGCTCGTGCAGCTGAGCGGCACGAAGCTGATGAGCGCGATCCTGGCCGGTCTCACGCTCACAAAAGAGTACGACACCCTGCTTCGTTACTCCGCCGATCCACACACCAGCTGGTACGTCGACCATGGCTCGGAGCTCGCTGATTTTGCAATCGATTACCTGAAAGCTGATCCGCCGCAATCAGCGGCAGCAGCAGCCGATGGGAAGACTGCGGAAGACGAACCGTCATGATCAACGAGAATTTTTGAGCTGGATGCGAACAAGGGCTTGCGTCGAGGTTCACCGATGCAAGCCCTGTCCGCGAAATTCCAAGGCGCGCTTGTCGGAAGGCTGGTCTCTGCACTCGAGACCAGCCCTTCGACAAGATCCGCGGGGATCGGACAATCGACCGTTGCAAATGTGCTGCGACCGTGCAAGATACCGAATGTGGTGCCGATCGATGATTGGTTGTACTCACAGCGCTTCTCTCGCTTGTAAGCTTTCACTGGAAAAGTTCAAGCCTGTCTCCTGGAGTCCGTCGACGGACCATAGTGCGGCCTTCGCAAAGTGGCTGCACGAGCAGGTTAGGTACGTCCGCGATTATCTACTTTTGTATTTTGACACTCTACGTCATAAGGTAGTAGGAGCTGAATGCACAAACAATTCGTCGAGGCCGGAATTGCCTTCCTTCAGGAAGGCGAGAACGTCAAGTCAGATGGCTTCGTTCTGAGATTGGTGCCGGCGCTGAAGCGGTTGTGACGACACCGCAGGGACATCCGCATGTCCCTGTGGTGCGCATGACTGGCGAGGTGCAGTCGATTAGAACAGCAGCTCGCCTTCCTTGTACCCGGGGACTTTGCTGGCGACCACGACGAACATGTTGGGTTCCGAGGCGTACACGCAGACCACGTCGCGGAACTGGCTGACGTACACGGTTACGAACACCAGCAACTCCGGCGGGACATTCCCCCGGATCTTGAGCAGCTCGCCGGAGAGCCTGTTGGCGAGCGCCTGGAGCTGCCGCTTCGCTTCGAGGATGAGCTGATCGACCTGCACTTCGCACGGCTTGACCGCGACCGTCATCGATTCGCCGTCCATCTCGATCGTGAGCATGAATCACCTCTTGGAGTTGGTAAGGACCGTTTTCATCTGGTTGTGCTATCGGCAAGGCGTTCTTCGGAGGACCGAATGAGGTCTGCACTATTTTCGGTGCGTGGCTGTTAGGATTCGGGGGTAGTCACGCCGGCCAAGCGATGCTTTTGAACCATGCACCTAGAGACTCGATCTGACTTCGTCCGCATAATCGTTTGAGCCGCCAGCGATAGTGCGGAAGCTGAGTACACAATCTGAGACGAGATGGTGTTGTTGTAGGCACCACAGGTGGTACTCGAATTCTTTGGTCGACGATGCTGCAAGTATATTGTCGAGGCGCTCCTTGTACGGGTGCAGAAAGATTGGTTATGTATAGAGCTTAGCTGGCTCTAATGTCTGATGCAACTGCGCCGATTGAAGCGAGGTTCCGGAGAGCCTTGTCCAGCCTCGGAGCAAGAGTGTGGTATTACAATTTACTCTCGTCCGAGCTGGCTGTTTAGATTTCCGGAAATCCTTTGCCTTTCATAGCAGAAGTGTTTTTTTGTAAGCTTTCGATGAACACGTTCGCTTCGGACTCTCCGATCTCTTGTGAGGCCGTCACCGGATTGAAACTGGCGACGCAAGGCATGGCGTTGCCTGAAGCACTCTCGCGTTGTTTCCTCTGGAAAAGCACTCGTCGTCTACGCCTTGGCTGAACGCTTCCGGATTTTGGATACCGCAGCAGCTGGTCGATGCTAGCGTCAGTTGGTTTCTGCGGCTTCGCTGAACGGGTGATCCGGTGATCAAGGGCGACGCATTGCGTCGCCCTTATCGCCATGACTGGCAGGGGCGAACGCCATGCTTCGCCCTGGTTGTAAGCATTCACTCCAAGACGTTTAAGTCTGTCTCCTGGAGACCGTTTGCGGAA
>CAZISK010001190.1:0-2106 GCA_964541355.1 uncultured Candidatus Obscuribacterales bacterium | reverse complement strand
CCACCTATCTTCAAAGTACCGGCGCGCGGCAAGAGCTGGCTCTTGCTGGCGCGTACAAGATCAAAGGCAATGAAGGAAAACGAGCTTGTCTGCTGGAGCTCGCGCAGGACAACGCTATCGAGCAATTTCCCATTATCCCGAGTAAATCGATTGAGAGTTGGATAGAGACTCTTCCGGATCTGCCGTCCCCTGCACCGGAAGAGCCGGCTCTGCCCTCTACTCAAAGTGTGTACGGCATTGTCGATCCGGAGACGAAGCGCCCGGTCGCGGTGGAAATAGCTGGCAACTTGTTATGGATTAGTCCGCCGGCTAAGGTGTTCTGAAGCGTCGAGCTGCCAGAATTGAAGAATGCGGTTTCTTGATTGGGCTTGTCAAATCGGCATTAGATTGAAACGGCCTTTGGGTTGATAGCGGCTGTTCCCGTCAAACTTTAAACCGATATCGGTTAAACTCCTTGGTTAAACTCCGCACCCACCGCCAATCTTTTGACACTGTTCTAACTTTTTGAAGGGGCGTGAAAACCGACAAGTGTTCTGGTCAATGGACCGCTAAGCAATAGCTCGTCCAGAGCTTTTTGCAAGTGCTCATCTGTGACTATCAGCATTGGGTCCTCGGTCTGCGATAAAGAGCTTTCTTCTGCAGCGACCAGGGCCGCTTTGCGCAAAAGCTCCTGGATGAATGCGGGGCTTGCACCATCTGTTCTCTCCACAAGCCTTTCCATGTTGCTGACGTTGAGTTCGAGGCCTTCGGCGTACTGTTCGATGAGGCGCTGGCGGCAGCTTCGGTCTGGCAAGGGAAACTTGATGGCCTGGTCCACGCGGCCCGGGCGCAGGGCGAGCGCCGGCTCTAAAACTTCCGGACGATTGGTGGTCAGCAAGAAAATGATTTCGGTCGATCTTGTCAGTCCATCGAGCTCATTGAGTAGTTGGTGCAAGATCGTCTGGCCAAGCGTCTCATCTCTTGTGTGGGCGATAAGATCGACGTCTTCCATGATCACCAGAGATGGTGCCAGAAGACGAGACAGTTGAAATGCTTCTTTAATCAACCAGAGTTGTTCGCCAGAAAGCAGGAAGACCGTTACGCCTTCTAGGTATTGAGCCAAATATTTGGCGGTAAATGTTTTTCCAGTTCCGGGCTTGCCATAGAACAGAATTCCGCGCTTCAGCGATTTTCCTGCTTTCTTCAGCGTATTCGAATGTTTGTAAAAGCTCATCACGTTGCGCTCTATGAGCTCAATTGTCTCGTCCGGTAAAATGATCTCTTCTCTAACGACTTTGGCAAATTCGTGGAATCGAACCTTCAGCCAACCAGAGACATCCGCGGTCTGCTCCAGCCCTTCAAGCGAAATGATCTTGCCTTTGAAGACACTGTGTTGACACATGAGCTCTCGAAGCTCTTGCAGCATTTTGGCGTTTTCCACGTCGGATTCGGAAAGCACGATGAGCTCTAATGTGTTGCCGCCTTCGAACCAAAACTGAACCTCAATTGCGAACTTTCCATCAGGGCAATCAACCATGTAGATCCCGTTTCGCGGGACCTGTAACTGTTCGCTTGTGCCGATGTCGACACTCTCATACAAAAGAGGTCCGATAAACGGTCCTGGAATTTGCGATAGGAAGCGCAAACCGTAGCCCAGATGCCCCACCACTTCATACTTTCCATTGTGTATCTCGGCATACTTGCGAATGGCAATATGCACGTTGGGCAAGTCTATTCCAGGGAAGGTTCTGCTGGTGGACGTGAAGGTCGATACGGTTTTGTTGAAATACTTATTGAGTTTTTCATTCAGAGATTTTTGAGCTCTTTTGCGCTCGAGTACGACCAGAGCGATGATGATTATTGCCACGATCGCAAGAAGAGTGATCAAACCGATTACATCTTTTTGCGGCATAAAACTTCCTTGATGAGCCTTAGGCCATTCTACCCAAATACTTCTCGGTTCAGTTTCGCTTCCTCCAGTCGCGAGGGGAAGAAGCGCTCTTAACATGCAGTGTCAAGGCAATGCCTGTTCGAGAGAAGTAGCGATTGTCAGAATTCGGCGCTATGGTGTCGGTGCCTCTTGCGTGAGGCTTGACACTCTGTGCCAAAAGTAATCGCTCGATCTGT
>CAZISK010001189.1:0-2111 GCA_964541355.1 uncultured Candidatus Obscuribacterales bacterium | reverse complement strand
GACTTTCCGCCAGACTGGCTGCCAGCTTCGGAAGCCCGGAAAGAGAGCTCCTAATGGCGACGAGATCTTTGGGAGAAACAGTGCCGGATGAAAGGCGAACAGCAAGACGCTCGAGATCGGAGACACCGGAGAGCAGATGCGATATCGTGTTGCGCTGCTGACCGTCGGACGAAAGCTCTTCTACTGCATCCTGCCTGGCAGTGATCTCATCAGCTGCAAGCAGCGGGCGCAGCAGCCATTTACGCAACATCCGCCCGCCCATGGCTGTGCTCGTCTTATCGATGGTCCACAACAAGCTGCCCTCGAACGTGCGTTCACGGCTGGTCTCCGTAAGTTCGAGGTTGCGGCGGGTGTTGGGATCGAGCACCAGATGTCCGGCTACGCTGTAAGCCGACACCCCTTGAAATTTTGGTCGTTGTGCGCCTTGCGTTCGCTCGAGATACTCGATGATCGCACCGGCGGCGCTGACGGCAAGCGGCATATTCTGGCAACCGAAGCCTTCCAGAGTCGACACTCCGAAAGTCTCGAGCACACGTCGCTGAGCGGGCTCAAATTGAAAAAACATAGACGGACGTCCGGTGATCCTGTATTGTCCGGCACATCCTTCAGGAAGATCTGCCACTTCCTTTGGTACCACCTCTCCGGGTCCGGGTTTTACAATTTTTAACGGAACCAGGATCTCTTTCGGGGACAGTCGTCCCAGCTCGAGCAGCAGATCGGCCTCCTCGAGTTGCGTCACCATGAATTCGCCGCAAGAAGCATCGACGCACGCCAAGCCCCACGCCGACCCGCCACGAACAATCGAAACCAGATAGTTATTCTCTCTCGAAGGCAAGAGATGCGACTCGAGGACCGTGCCAGGAGTAAGCACACGCGAAACTTGCCGCTCAAGCGGCCCCTTCTCGGCGCCGACCACTCCGACCTGCTCGCAAATGGCCACCGAGTACCCTTTTGCCAAAAGACGAGCCAGATAAGCATCGACCGCTCGATAAGGAACTCCTGCCATCGGCATGCGTCCATTCGGATAAGACGGCTCCGGCCGTCCGGTCAGAGTGATATCCAACTCACGGGACGCGACTCGAGCATCGGTATCGAACAGCTCGTAGAAATCGCCAACCCGAAATAACAAAAGAGATTCCGGATACTGCGCCTTGACGTCCCAATACTGACGCATCATAGGCGAAAGGTTTTCGACTTTTCCACTGGTTTCACTCGCCGTCAAGTTTCCTCACCCTCATAAAGAACGTGATGTAACCGCATGATAATGTGTCGCCGAAAATCGAGCACAGCAACGTGGTTACCAAGTTTAGACCAGTCAATATTACATGTTGCCCCAGGGCGGCGCTAATAAGCTTCTGGTAATATGGGAAACTTGAAAGTGTCAACTCAGTTCACTATTGATATGTAGAAAATATAGGTTCAATCATGTTTAGGGCATCTTCCATAAGTTTGATCGTTGCAACTACTATTTCTCTTTCGCTTTGCCTCCAAGCAGCCAACTCGGCTACATCGGACAACCTGATTGTGCAGAAGAGCAAGGATGTCGATGCCAAGAAGACGGACACATCGGCAAAGGAGGCTAAAGCGGCTAAGTCGGATAAGACATCAGCCAAGGACGCCAAAGACAGCAAGGATTCAAAGGATTCAAAGGATTCAAAAGACTCCAAGGATTCGAAAGATGCCAAGGACACAAAGTCCGAGGGCGACTCTAAGAGCACCGAAAAAGCTGACGCAAAAGCTGAAGAGCCGGAGAAAGAGATCGTCTTGACCAACGTCAACAATGTGTCGACAGACCAATTGATTGAAAAACCGAAAGAGTATCTTGGAAAAAACATTCGCTTTACCGCTGACTTTGCGGGATTCTGCACATTGGCGCTTAACTACAAGCCGGCATTCCGTCCACAGAAGACCCATATCTCATTCCTCGTGAGAAAGTCCGACAGCAAAGTACCGCTATCTGAAATGAAGCTCGCTTTGCCGATTCCGAAAGAGACTGACAAGTCCAAAAATAAATTGCTTACCTCTTTGAAAGACGGGGACAAGCTTGAGGTAACAGGCAAGGTCTTCTCGGTCGCACTGGTCGGGCGTCCGAACGTGGGGAAGTCGACGCT
>CAZISK010001188.1:0-2114 GCA_964541355.1 uncultured Candidatus Obscuribacterales bacterium | reverse complement strand
GTTCCGCAAACGATCTCCAGGAGTCAGACTTGAACGTCTCGGAGTGAATGCTTACAAGCAACCCGAAACCCGACATCGAGGGAAACTCATGCATGCTACGAACAGAATTGAAACATCACATGCGGGTTTCAAGACACAGCAAATTTAATCGTATCGCCTAAACGATCTGCTGTAGAGCTTGGAATCAATAGTCGACTTTTCGAGATTAAATATGTTGGTTCCGAAAGATACTTCGCACGTACACATGAGATTGAAGCGCACCATGTCGGTACTCTCGCATCATGACCGATTCAGAATTTAGGGTCGACGATTTGGACCGACCCGCACCAGTACGACACGAAGATAAAGTGGCTTTTCTACCTACCCAGGCGATTGAGTCACGCAGACCTCCCGGTACTCATGGAGCAGACGCCGCCTTCAGTCCCGAATGGAATCAATTGAATGTCGCAAGTATTGGCCAAAGCACCTGGGCTGGAAACAAATACGAAGATTCACGCCAAGGAGTCAGTTTCTTACAAAACGACGACAGATTTTGGGTCAGTCCAGATTCGGAACACTTGGTGGTGGCGGTGATGGACGGGTTGGGAAGCGACAGGCATAGCGGAAGCGAGGTCGCTGCCGATGTCGTTCGTAGTACTCTCGATCGGCATTGGTCAGAGTATCCGGCAGATGGTACCGTAGATGATGCTAAAGTTTGGATGACGGCAGACCCTCTTCGAAAGTCATCGTCGAATAATAATGTTGCGAAAAATGGCAGCACATGCCATACAAAATCGTGGCAGCTTTCGCATGACATTTCACGACAAACGGTTTTGCTATAATAACTCAAGGCTGGCTTCTGTCTTGATTGGCTGCAACAATTGAGCAACGAAACAACTAATTGTCCTATCTGTGGCGAACCCAAGTCGACAGCGACTTCTGCAAGCGGAAGCCTTACTCAGTGGATATCGATGTGTCGCTGTATGGAGCTGATAGCACAGCCTTCGGACGACACCGTTATTTGTGCGACCTGCGGCAAGCCCATTGTCAAAGAGATCGTGGGGAGCCTCACGCAATGGATTGTTGCGTCTCACATCTGTTCTTGTTCCAAGCCACTGGCAATTGCTTCTCTTGCGGATCATTCAGGAGACGATAATTCTCAAGCAGCTAGGGAACCAGGTAACGACAATCGCATATCAGAGATAGGCGGTCCTCAAACGGCGATCGAGACCGACGATGATGCGCGCGTGCTTTCTCCTCTAGGGAAGGGGAAATGGACGCTTGCCTGTGCCTTAATCTCATTTGTATCGTTGATCCTGGTCTACATTTTTTCCAATGCGAAAAAAGATTTCCCAATGGAGTCGCGACAAGAAGCGGAAAAAGATTCACCATACAGTGCAGCAGAGAGGGGCAAATTACCGAACATTGAAGAGCACTATTTCCCAAACCTGAGCAGATTCGAGTTTTTAAAACTAAGTTCTGGAGCCTATGTCGCTAGAGCCAAACCCTTCACTGGAGACGAAGATCTAAAGACCCTGCGAGGGCGGAATGACATTGCCATTCTTGACCTTCATCGCACTGATGTGAAGGGTCCTGGTCTCGAATATGTTGCTGATCTTCCGATTGAAGAGCTCAATCTAGGTGAGACTTCTGTCGAAGACGGCGCACTGAATATAGTGGCGAAGATGAAAGATCTGAAAGTGCTCCAATTGCAAGGGTGTCGAGTCTCGGATGACTGGATCAAGAAAATCGCCGACATGCCTCTCAAGCATATTAACCTGAACAATACAGATGTGTCTGCAGGCACTCTGAGATCTCTTGCGGTGTGTCGATCTTTAGAGACTATCGAGCTCTGGGAAACTCCCAACGTTGATTCGCAAGCTCTGGAAGTTTTAGGGAAATTTCCAAAACTTACCAAACTCTTCATTTCCACGGATGACAAACCGACCGAATTTTTCCAAACCCTCGGATCCTTGCGAATCGAGAATCTCGTACTTAGCGGCAACAAGATGATTCCAGCGAAGAATCTTTTGTATCTGGATACGAAGTCCTTGCTTTTTTTCCGCACTAAGTTCACCAGAGCACAGTTTGCTACCTTGAGATCGATGAAGAAACTGAAGCGCGTTGGTTTCGGT
>CAZISK010001187.1:0-2116 GCA_964541355.1 uncultured Candidatus Obscuribacterales bacterium | reverse complement strand
CTCAAGATGGAAAAGAAGCAGACGACATTTACGAGCTGCTCTCTCCAGTTGCCCAGTTCATCGAGTCTCACCCCGACATATTGATTGTGAGCGATCGTGGAACGCAATACACCAACTTCATGCAGCTCTTAGCCTTGGCGATACAGAACCGCACAAAGACTCGTGTTCTATTCTTCATCAAGCCGGAGATTTCGGATGCAGAGTATTCCAAGATAGGCTGCGAATGCTACCTTCTCAACCCTTCGAAGGAACTCCTTGCTAGTTTCGACAAAGCTGGATTTGCGATGACTCCGGTAAACGGGATGTCGTACTTTTTGAATGCGCAAAAGAAATCGGGACAGCCCGATTCGAGCCCGCAGCCGAACACTGCACCGACGAAGCAGAAGCCTGAGTCGAATTGGTATTAGGCGAAATTGAACTGACTCAGCGTTCGCGCTTCTTTGGGATGGAAGCAATAAATTCTGTCAACAGTTTTTGGAATCCGTCAGAATATTTATCAGTTTTGACAAATCGTTTCCACCAGTTCAATCTGTACTTTCTCGATGGTTGTCGGCTTAGAGCAACAACATCTTCGACAGATATTGTGCATAGAAATCTATTGCCTTCCTTCACGGCGTCCAAAGAGATAATGGGTAGGTTCTGAACTTGGGCTTCTTTGACAGATACAAGCTTCAATCCGCAATCCATCAATTGCCGCTCAAACGTCTTGCTGTTAACATTAACTCGAGCCGGAAGGTCTTCGATAACTAGGCATACGGCTTTGAGTTCACGAAAGAGCTTAGGGTTAGGCTTGGTGGAGTCATGCCTGTCAAACAATAACAATCCCTCGTAAATGTTTTGGTCATCCAGAGAAGAAGGCTCACCCGCGATCACTTGCGAGTCTTTGAAGCACATCACAACTAGAAATGGGATTAGGAAATATTGCAATTTTGATTTTGTAATCACAGGACTTGCTCCGCGCCTCTTAATGTGCAATTCAAGGCTTCCGCCGACTCTTACATCTCGATCTTCCGGAAAGGCGAATGCACTGGTGTGCACATCACCAAATTGTACTTACACCGCTGGCTTGCAATCTGTCATCAACAGTGATCAGCGGCAAGCCCAAGTGGATTGCCGTTGCAGCAATTATTCGATCCGGCATATCGGGAACTTCGTCCCTTGGTACTTTAGATAATACCTGCGTAATTGCTAAATCAAGCGGGGCCAAAAACCAATTAGACTTCGGATCCCCAACTCCATCGAATAGCCGCTCCGTAGCAAGTTGGCTTAGCTTGCCCTTCTCGCAGAGATAGATAACCTCAACAAGCGAAATCGACGCCAGATAGATTGTGTCGCCGCGCTTAAGCGTATCATCCATTACTGCATAAGCACGATTCGACAGTCTGGATGACTGAAGCAGATACCAGATGGCCGCATGAGTGTCTACAACGACCGAGGACATTAAGCGTTCTCACGCGGAAAGTTTCCCCACATGTCCCGTCGGGCTTGCACAATGTCTTCATCCGTAACATCCAGTTTCAAATCTGCCCATAGTCCCTTGAGACTGCGCTTGGTGCCCGATGACAATGAATTTTTGTGCAGGTGCTCGACAAAGTCTATTGCCTCTCGCTGTTTGTCTGGAGGCAATTGTCGGAGTTTTTCTAAGAATGATTCATCCAGGCTCATTTTGTGTCCCTCTCACGCCTATTTTACCAGTTCGCGCGAAAAGCCTCGTCCTTCAGTGCTAGAACTACGATTGCGCGACTTACACTTCTACTGTAGGTTCAGGATATGACTACAGTTCAGGTACAACTTGCTTTACTTTCACTTGTCGCAGGATTTCTGGTAGGCAACCATCGACCGGTAGAACTCTGGAAGTGGCCGATTGGCGCATCAGAGACAGAAATCACAACTCGCTTTGGAGCACCAAAGGAAAGAATTTCGGTGAATCTAGTTGGTGTGGGGGTAGACAAAATTTTGGTGTATGACCACAGAACGTTCTCTTTTCGTGGGAATAGATGCTGCCAAATAGATTCACCATATGGAAGTTATCCCTGCTGTCCTTAGCCCGGTTGTATTTCAGCTAGGAGCTGCCGCAACCCTTGTTTCCACGATTTCGCGAAGTCATTGATCTTGT
>CAZISK010001186.1:0-2117 GCA_964541355.1 uncultured Candidatus Obscuribacterales bacterium | reverse complement strand
CATTCCATGTCTCTACTCAAAATTGGAATCGATGCTGCATAGTTTACCAATCCATGCCGCTTTTAGGCCATCGCTTCTAGACTTTTGTTTCATGCCGGGGGAAAACCATTCAGGTCCGCGACGACTGCAATACGAGATTCCTAGCTGAAAAAGGGTAGCAGAATCAACACCATGGCAACCAGAGCTCTAACTTGAAAACTGATTATCGGTCCATCTTGGTTTCGCGCGGTGATTTTGCAACGCCCTGGCGCACGAGAAAGCTATCAGTCATAGGGTTTCGATAGGTTCATTAACTACTGGCTGAGTCCTGAGAAATACCAAGCACGGTACCAATACAAATGCTGGCAAACTTGACCTCCACAGGACCGTTGGATGAGCCTCACTACGAGGCACGTTTTTCGCTTGATACTGAGCTGGTTTAAAAGTGCAATTGCACACCACTTACGGTATCACCTAAATTCTCAAGGGCAGTGTTGTCCGATGACACTTTTTATTAACATGTAACCTGGAGCAATCATAAGCCAAACGAGCAATGGACCTGTGAAGGTAATAACTACCAGCAACCGCGCTGTCACATTTTTCGCCCAACAATCCCGTGAGAGGACTGGCACTCCACAAATTAGCCAACCCATCAGTCCACCGGTTATCCAAAGTGCGTGCCCTTTCAGAATCGGATCCAAATAGTTTATTGAAAAAGAAAATACAAAAAATGCAAGAGGAAGGCTCAGCGCAAATGCCGTGCCTGGACGCTTAGGTATTTTTCGATTCAGATAAAGGGAGAAACAGGAAAGCCCTACGATTCCACACAAAAGCGCGGGCAGGTTGATCGGTATGGCAGAGGGTAAATGCACCATTTCTCGAACAGCAAGAATCGCTGGACCAAATGCTATCCAGCTAAGAATGGGAAGTGTACAAAATGCAAGAAAGCAAGTTAGTAAATGGCTGTTCTTGTTAGTCCAGCGATGGTTAACGATGAGAACACTTCCGCAAAGCCAAAGCATCATCAGAGCAAGTGTAATAACACCGGGTTGATTGATCAATAAGGGATCAATGTAGCCCGGCGAAAAAAAACAAAAAAATCCGAGCATAAGTGGCGGAGGAACAAGTGACATAAGCATAGCCAGCCTAACAAAGTAACTACCAGCATGCGCTCGTTCTGTCATGAAATGGAGAGCCATGCAGCCTCCGATTAACAAGCCTATCGAACCGCTCACAACTAAACTGAAACCTGCAATCAAGAAACAATTGGAATCGTTGAGAATGCTCACGACAGGCGCTAGATAAATCGCTCTCCCAACGACTAAGAGCAAATGAAAAAAGATTGCAAAAAATCCAACTGCCAGCATCACTATGCTTAGTTCTCGACACTTTAAGCCTGGAATAGGCAATTTGGCATGTTGCTTCAACAAGAGAGCAATGGAATATGCGTAAAACAAGGACAACAGAATCAACAAAGTACCAGCGAAATGGATAGTTAGTACAGCTGCGGACTGCAAGAGGGAAAGACAACTGAGAATCACTAAGGTCAAGTTCAAAAAGAACGTCTCTAGGCGACCCCAGCCGGGCTGGAACAGCGTCTTCACAGCACTCTTCGGAATAAGCGCCATGTCCGGGGATACTCTTGCGAGATCCTTTTTCAGATCTGCCACGTGTGAGTATCGCCGGCGTGGGTCCTTTTCCAAACATCTAAAAACGATCTCTTCGAGCGCTGCCGGATGTTCCATTAGCAAACTGGAGTCAGTTTCATGAAATCGCATTGGTTGTTCAGTTAACTGCTTCGCAATCACATGGATGGGACTGCCTCCTGCAAACGGTGCCACCCCGGTCAAGACTTCATATGCAACACAGCCAAGTGAGTAAATATCTGAACGAAAATCTACGGCTGTTCCTAAGCATTGCTCCGGACTCATGTAGTTAGGGCTTCCCAAAACATCGCCAGTCTCAGTGATTTCGAAGGTAGGTCTCGCGTCAAGCTGAACCTTGACGATACCAAAGTCAACTAGTTTCACCGAAAAGCCTGTTTCGTTAGATACCACAAGCACATTGCTTGGCTTCAAATCTCTGTGGATAATCCCATTCTGATGAGCTTCTGCAAGTCCGGAGGCTATTTGAGTAGA
>CAZISK010001185.1:0-2124 GCA_964541355.1 uncultured Candidatus Obscuribacterales bacterium | reverse complement strand
ATAGTAGTTGGCGATGATACTCTCATAGGTCAGCTTGTTGGCGACAAGTACAGAATTCTCTCTCATGCCGGTAAAGGCTCGATGGCGGTTGTCTATCGCGCAATTCAGGAATCTACCGGGCGGGAGATGGCGATCAAGATGCTGCACCAGTTCCTTGGTGCTAAAGAGGAATCTGTAAAGCGCTTTTTCCGGGAAGCCAAAGCCGTCAGCAGTTTGCACCACACGAATATCGTCAAGCTTTATGACTTTGGTGTCATGCCTGATGGCCAGCCGTACATCGTTACGGAGTTCCTTGACGGCATTACGTTGACGGAGATTCTGAGGCACAGGGGATTTCTCACGGCCAAAGAGGCCCTTCCGCTCTTCGAGCAGGTCTGCGCCGGTATCGCCGAGGCGCATCGGTTCAGAGTGATTCATAGGGACCTTAAGCCGGACAACATCGTTTGCCAACTCGTGGACTTACATCTGCCCTATGACTCGCCGGAGCTTATTAAACGCAATAGCGTCAGAGTCGTCGATTTTGGAGTTGCGAAGATGTGGAGTGAGACCGGTGGCTCGTCGGCATCGCTCACGCTGGAAGGGAAAGTATGTGGAAGTCCTGCATATATGAGCCCGGAGCAATGCAAAGGATCCGATATCGATTATCGATCCGACATCTACTCACTTGGAGTCGTGATTTTCGAGACTCTGACGGGACAACGTCCCTTCGCCGCCAATGACCTGATGGCGTTGATGCTCATGCACGTCAATAAAGAGGCACCGTCTATAGGGTCAGTGTTACCGGACGTCACGTTCCCACCGGCGCTGAGTAACGTTGTAATTAAGGCTCTCAATAAGGATCCCAAGGATCGCCAGCAGACGGCAGAAGAGCTTTGGGAAGAGATAGAAGCTACTTGTCGAGGCAAGAAACGACCGACCACAGAGGAAACACCGGTTGACGACTGGAAATCATTCAATTCGCAACTATTGAAAGCAGCCCACACCAAACCCGAGACCACACCGAGTCATCTGTCTTCGCTCGCCAACGGTATAGATTGGACGCGAACAACGGCAGAGATGGATGCGTTGAATGCCAAGAAGAAAAAGAAATTCTGGACCCTGGGTGCAATGCCCTTGCAGACAACGGTCTTTCTTGGAGTTGTAGTAATCTCGGTACTTTCACTCTTCAAAATGTCGATTACTGTAGCCGATGCCAATACTGCCAAGAAGCTGATGGAAGCCGGCAACTTCGCTGGAAGCATACAGGTCTTCGAGATGCTTAAATCCAAGGGACAACTTTCGAAGGACAATTTGGAGCTGCTTAATGAGTCGTATTATAAACTCGCTCAGGAGAAGCTGAAGAGCAACAATGATAGGGAAGCAATCGCTTTGCTCGAGCACATTGACGATAAATCGAAGCGGAAAAAAGACGCCAAGGATTTGATCAAGAAAAACAAAGTCAAGGCTCGTAAGTAAGTACTCTTGTCAAACCTCGCAAACTGCAATTTGTTTTCAACGCGATGCCAGAATGCGTACCGAATCGCTTCGACCTCGCGGTGGTTGTGGGAACATCTGCGCTGGACAGTTACGCGCGTTAGTTCGGCATACTTTTCCAATTAGTTTAGAAAATCTCTGCGGTACTTGCTTACTTCCCCAGTCCAAACAGTATGGTGGCATTCTCTGATGCCTGCAAGGCTATTTCATCAAGCGATGTGTTACGCAATGCTGCCACCTTCTCTGCAACTAGCCAGACGAAGGCGGGCTCGTTGCGCCGTCCTCGCATTTTTTGCGGGGCAAGAAATGGGCAGTCGGTCTCCACCAGGATTTTATCGCTGGGCACCAATGGCGCTGCCGCCTGTATACTCTTGGCATTGGGAAATGTGACTATGCCGGAAAATGAAATGTAGAATCCAAGTCTGGCAATTTCCGGCAGAACTTCCGGCCCGCCGGTGAAGCAGTGGAATACTCCGCGTACGTCTCCCTTCCCTTCCGTGGTGAGAGTCTCGAAGACCTCTTCCCAGGCGTCTCGACAATGCACAATCACTGGCTTGTCGCAGTCTCGAGCCATTTTGACCTGTTCTCGGAAGGCGCGGAGCTGAGATTCGCGATCGCTATTGTTGTAATGAAAGTCCAAACCGCATTCTC
>CAZISK010001184.1:0-2146 GCA_964541355.1 uncultured Candidatus Obscuribacterales bacterium | reverse complement strand
GAATCAGTGTAATATTAGTTAGCTGTAAAGCCAGCCAGGAACTGGAGAGGAGGAGCAGGAATAAACTGCCGAACTCAATTCGGCGCCCTCGATTTCTTGTACAGTTTTACTAGCCAGCGAATAATAGTTTTGATGATTCGAAAGATACCATATATGGCGCTAACTGCTCCGACCAACATCCATGGCAGGAATGGATGCATCTCCTTGATGTGTTGCGCCATCTGAACGAACATCGGCTTGAATGCTGCTTTCTCGGGTGTCCAGAAGCTGTCCGGAATAGATAACATAAGCCAATGAACCAACTCGAGTCCAAAGCCAATTAGAATATTCAGAACACCGAATAGGACCCAGGTCCACCCGGCGCGATAGATGAAGAGCAACGGCCAGAAACCAATCAGGAGCATCGTATCCGATACCCAGACATATGGACTACTGGCCGGAAGAACGAACGGAAGAACAAATCCGGCTATCCAGAGCACCGTAGACAGTGCGCCTGCAATCTTCAGACCGAGCGATTTTTGTTTTTTTCCCGGCGCCGTGGTTTCACCGGAACCAGTGTTTTCGACGGCTTCTGCAGGGGTGTTTGCGTTATAGGGATCTGAGTTTGAATCCGGCATCTTGGATATCTGTCAGCACACCAATTATTCTTTTCCCGTCGTCCGGAACATCCTGTTTATCCAGATTCTCAGCGACGACTTCAGCAAAACCAATTTTATCAAAACTGCCCAGCCCTCTTTGTCTGAAAAGTCGATTCAGAGTGTCGATTCGCGAGAGTTTGGAATCGGTCAACTCATTCAATCGGATCGGCTCCAGGCAACCTACCCGTTCAAGATACAGGTTAAGCAGCTTGCTGAACACCGGGACCGAGAAGCTGTCCTCGATTTCCCCGGCGCTTACTGTGACCACGTGGTCTTGTTGGCGCAGGCTGTCTTTGATTATCTCATTGGCTTCGCTGACATCGTTGTCCAGAAGGCAAACAATCGGAAGTATCGTGACCTCTTTCCAGTTGAGATACTGTTTGACGACCTGTTTCGCTCCTCCGCACGCTTCCACGTGTGCGGCCATTGAATTCAGATCAAGACCAAGAGCGTTTGCGAATGCCGGCAGCAAGAGCGCTTCGGTTGGACCCTCCGCCAGAACTATGATTTCAGGCAAGAACGTACCCGGAATGGAGGCGCGCACCGACTGCAGGTGATCGGTCCAGAGAGCGAAGCCTCTTTTGAACAGCTCATCTATGTCATCCCATAACGAGGGATCAAAGTCGAACATCACATAACGGCAAAATGTGGCGATGAAATCGGCTCTTGGGTCGTCCGACCAGGGACCGTTGCCAGACAGTTTCGTCCAGTCAGGTACAGCCAGCGAGGCTGATGTAAGCCAGTATCTCTCGGAGGTGCTCAGGCTCAACGTTGGAATCCGGGACGCGGGCAGGGTCTCGCTTCGCCAGTCGTTCTTCATCCAGGCATCAAACGCCAGCTTGTTGAAGCGACGGAGATCTTCAAACGCCAAGATCAGGCTGACGAGGAAGTTGGCCCTGGATAGCTGTTCTGTCTGCGGGTCCGTGTCTTTTAATCCAAAAAAGTGGGAAAAGCTGTAACCATGGTCCTCAAGCGACAAAGAGTCTACAGGGGCGCTTTTGGGCAGATGCTTTTTCAGCGCTTTTTTGGTATCCGCGAAGCGGGCATCGGGTTCTTCGAAGCTGATCAGTCGTTGCAATAAGGCCCACCGTTCTGCATCAGTAGGCAGTCTATGGTTGGCGGAATCGGCTATAAATGAGCGCAGTGCGGTTTTGGGTTGATCAGGTTTCAAAAGCAAGAATTATTTCGTTGTAGAGGTTAGGATTCAATTTCCTTCGCAGCGGTTTAGCTGTATTGTAGAGCAAGGCAGGTCTCATTCGAGCACATGCGCTCGGCTGTGACTTGTCGATCGACCGTGTCCAGCGCCATAGAATCCAAGCCAATCCAGTGATTCGAGCGGTGCTGCCTCGGGCGTGAGTAAGATACGCAATATTGCGGCGATATTCGCCGCACTACAGGAAGGCCAGCCATGACAGCTTGTCATGAAGTAGACTCGCAAGACCAGGTCCTTGATGATGTCATCATCAACGGCTCTACCTGGGCTGCGATCTGGCATATGGCCTGGCCCC
>CAZISK010001183.1:0-2148 GCA_964541355.1 uncultured Candidatus Obscuribacterales bacterium | reverse complement strand
CTGCTCCCAGCGTGACCACAACCTGAAAGGCGTCAAGAGAAGAGTCCGCCAATGCATCTGCCATCAGATCAGCTAACGCGCTCGTTGTCTTTGCGCCCCCAAGAATGGCACCGTTCGTGCCACCACGTTGAGCATAGTTCACTTCGTCGGTCGCGGCTTCGTCTGCAAGATGCGTTGTACCAACAAGTTCGCGTAACTGTTCCAGGGCAGCGGTTTTTGACTGCTCCAGGGCCGCTGCTTGTATGGTCTGAAACGGATCCTTTTCTAATGAAGTCAAGGCTAGCAGTGTAGGAATGGACGCTGTGGATTTGAAGCTTTTCAAGTTGTCCAGAATGGTTTGTGTCAGTTGTTGGTTTGCTTTTACGAAGCTGCTACTACAGCCCTTATCCGACTGAAGATCTCTAATTGAATTTCCGAGCATGCGGGATAAGACAAGCGCTGCCTCATCTTTGCTGACGAGTCCATTTTTTCCCAGCCCCACCTTTATGTACAAGTTCAAGAGTTTTTCTCGGACAGCCGGATGCATACTCGGGTTCGACAGAAGAGTGTTTTCGATGGGACCGGTCAGCTGCGCTATTTCACTGGGAATTCGATCTGAGACTTTGAATAACGTGTCTACAGCCTTGAGTTGCTCTTTGAGATCGCCGCCTTTCGGTTCTTCTGATGCGATCGTCAGGAGACCAAGGCTTGCGCCCCGATTGTAACCCAAACAGACTGCGCAACCTGGCTCTTCACAATAGCGTCCAATTTTGTCTTCATTAATTTTGAAACGGTCGAAGGCATCCCTTGTCCAGCCATTGCCGCTGCGTTTGTCCACCCGCTCACGCAGCCCATCCATCTGCTTCTCTAAACGGACCGGATCTATGTTGGTTCTGGCGGCGAACTCCATATTCCAGAGCCGTTGTAAAATGGCGGGGTCAGTTTCTAACCGCAAGGATGAGATAGCTATCTTTTGCCAGTCGAATGGCTTCACCCTTTCAAGGACATTGACTGCGGCCAGTCTCACGTGAGCGTTGTCCTTTGGTATATCCTGTTGTCCATAAGCGCCGCCTTGAAGCAAAAGTTGAGCGAGTTCGACAGCTCTGTTAGCATCAAACCGGGACAGAGCATAGATAGCTTGAACGCGTGCTTCAGGGAAGTTTGACTCGAAAGAAGGAAAGCTGGCACGAGGGTTTTGTTTGGCAAAATCTGTCGCTGCTCCTGGAATCAGCATCGACTCTAGATACAGCGTGGCAAGGCTCTTTTGTTGAGGCGTAGCGTCGGCGAATAACTCGGGAGCTTTTTGAATCAAACAAAGCCTTAAGTCGTCTCGTTCCGAATTCGAGCGTGGTGCGCGCATAGGATTGAGAACGTATTCTCGCAGCTCGTCTTGCTTCTCTAGTGGTAATGACTTCAACAATGCCGGCGTCAGCTCAGTTATGGCCAATCTCGCGACAACTGGCGAACTAGAAGTTATCTGCTTTGCGAATGCCTCAGCAACAGTTTGCCGTATCTTCGACGCATCAGCAAACAGATTTTCGGGCCCACAATCTTTGATCGTTTTTGCTGCAAGAAAACTGTCTTGCAGTAATTTTTCTCGTTCCTTAGGAGTTTTACCGGTCTTCAGATCTACTTGCAGCTCGCGCAGTAACTCATTGCTAATTCTCTTTTGCAATTGGCCCTGTTCTCCGGATGCCAGAGCGACAAGTCCATTCAGCTTGAGCATTGGCTCTGCTCGGTCATTACCGACTGTAGCACGCAATGCATAGGCCGCTACCGCACGAACGTCTTGATGATTGTTGCTGTCGCGTACCGCATCTAGCAAACCCTTATGAATGTAATCGGCGTCTCGACCATACAAAAGGGCATCGGTTTCTACTTTTGACATGCCGTCCAGTGGTTGAGTGGAATTGTACCTTCGATGTTCAAGAAGCATGGCAAGACGTACTCCGTTGGGAGAAGCGATCGTGCTCAGTTTTTGCTCGCGAGTCGCTTTGTCGCTCTTCAACACGTCCATCAGAAGCGTCGTGTAGTCCGCGGAGTTGTAATTGATCGACTTTCGAAATCGTGTTGCTTTGTCATAGGCTGCTTTGGTCTCTTCTAACCGTTGCTTTAGTTGGGCGTCTTCCGGTTTGGCATTCTGCTCGCTTTGAATTGTTTTGAATGCTT
>CAZISK010001182.1:0-2149 GCA_964541355.1 uncultured Candidatus Obscuribacterales bacterium | reverse complement strand
CCCTCTGCGGCTGATAGTCTCGCGAACGTTTCGACTGCTCCGCGATCGCATCCCTAACCGCCGGGACTCGCCGATTTAGCCGGTTCATGAGCGTCTCCATCGGAGAATCGCCGAGTAGAGGAGGGCTCCCTGAGAGCAATTCGTAAAGCACACATCCAAGCGAATAGAGATCGCTGCGCGCATCCACTTTCAATCCGGCCGCCTGTTCAGGGCTCATATAGGCGGGGCTACCAAGGGCAGTACCGACCGCGGAAAGGTTGTGCTCGTCTTTGTCGAGAAGTTTGGCCAGACCAAAATCCAAAATTTTAACGGTCGGCAGCTCACCGTCCTCTTCGAGCAAAATGATATTGCCCGGCTTTAAATCTCTGTGAAGGACACCTTTCTTTTGTGCATGTGTCAGCGCCGATAAAATCTGCTCGACAATTTCCAGAGCCTCACGCAAGGGGAAGGTGCCGCGCTCTTCCAGGTGCTGAGCCAATGTTTTACCATTGAGATAGTCCATCACCATATATGGTGCCATGCCGGCATGGACGCCGAAATCATATACGGTGATTACATTGATGTGGGATAAACTGCTGGCAGCTTTGGCTTCACGCTGAAAGCGCACGAGCAGATTGGAATCGACAGTACTGTTATGCAAAACTTTGATAGCGACTATCTTATCGAGAATCAAATGCCGTGCTCGATAAATGATGCCCATAGCACCACTTCCGACGTAGTCGAGAAGCTCGTACTTCTCGGCGAAGACCGAGCCCTGCCGAATCAGCAGATCAGTTCCATCATTAGGGCAAATTCTGGCGATGCGCGGAATACGCATTCCGCAAGTTTGACAAATTAAGAGCTCCGAAGGAGGCGCTGAGAATATGGTATCAAACGCGTAACCACTGTATTCTCCCGACCCGGATAAATTCGAGGCACCATCAATAGACGGAAATCCCACTTGTATCTCTTTCTAGATAGCCGTGCTGTGTAAGTCTGACGAAAACCTTAGTAGACACCGTTCAATTTGAAGGACAGATTCAAGTAGACAATACCATATATGATGTTAACCTAAGCATTTATCAGACCCCACAGACGGTGACCTAAAAATCGACAAAGGCGCCGGTTTTACCCGGCGCCTTAATCAGTTGAAGTTGACTGGATACCTTTTGATACCGCAATCAGAGCTTCGCTTAATAGATGTAGAGCATCTCTCTGAATTTCGGAAGCGGCCAAATCGAGTCATCGACCAGCACTTCCAGCTCATCAGCGGCATCGCGAACAGCTTGCATGGCAGGGATCACTTCATCTTGATAGAACTTAGCCATCACATAGCTTTCGGCGTCGCCGTGACCGCCGCCATTGCCGAAGTCGCTCATCGGCTGCTCGAGGCGTTCCAGGGCGGCGAGCAATTCGCCTACCTTATTGGACAGGTCGCGCAGCATGGTTTCTTCCGCCGAGAGATTGATACCGTTGACAGCAGCTTTCGTCTGTACGATCGTGCTTGCCAATCGGCTCTGATACTCGAGCGCCGCCGGCAGGATCATTGTTCTGGCGATGGTCTTGGTGAGCAGCCATTCAATGTTCACTGTCTTGCAGAATTGAGCTACTTTCACGTTATAGCGTCCAACCAGCTCGTCTTCCGACAGGACACTGTACTTGCCGAAGAGCTGCTTGACTTCGTCCTTGACCAGTTCAGGCAGGGATTCGACGGTATTGTGCAGATTGGGCAGACCGCGGCGTGCAGCTTCCTCGTGCCATTCGGTCGAATAGTTGTCGCCGTTGAAGAGTATGCGTTGGTTTTCCTTCAGCGTCTCTCTGACGACCTTCTCAGCCGCGGTGTTGATATCGCTACCACCCTTGACCAACTTCTCCAGTTCGGTAGCGATGTAGTCGAGCGACTCTGCCACCATTGTGTTCAACACCGTGTTCGGGAAAGCAATTGATTGGCTTGCCCCCAACGCACGGAATTCGAACTTGTTGCCGGTAAAGGCGAAAGGCGATGTTCTGTTCCTGTCGCTGTCATCACGTGGCAGGTCGGGCAGGGTCGAAACACCAAATTGCAGGATGACCTTACCGTGCACACCCTTCATCTCTTTCTCGCCGGCGATCAGGGCGTTGACTACCTGGGTGAGTTGATCGCCGAGGTAGACGCTCATGATTGCAGGAG
>CAZISK010001181.1:0-2159 GCA_964541355.1 uncultured Candidatus Obscuribacterales bacterium | reverse complement strand
CTTTACGTACGACGAGTCTAGATTTACATCAAGCCGGGCACTTATGACTGCCGCATTTTCATTCTTGGAATCATTGACGATCTTTCCTCCAGCGCTCAAAGTCAACGTGCCGGAACTCTCAATCTTACCGCTGTTCGTAATATCTGCGGATGATTTGAGCAGCAAGTCAACGCTCGCGAGAGCATCTGGATTGTCCAAGACCATGCCCGACGGCAGGACGGTAGTGATAACTCCCCTACCGTGGTTGGCTATTGAATCTGCTGAAATTCGAGCTTTGTCGGCGCCTTCCACTCTTGATAATCCGACTATCAACCCGTGGTTGATTAAATCTCCATTGAGTTTGAAGTCACCGCCTTTTGCCAGGTTGCCTATTCCAGTGACGCCTTCGGGAACGACTAGAAGATCGGCTTTTATAGTACGGTAACCGTCCCTCAAGGAATCAAGCATGACATCACCGGATATTGCACGTCCCTGGTTGTCCAGCGATAGACCTTGCGTTCCCGTAGTTAACTTCTGATTGATGGCAACAAATTCAGCCGCAGTAACTGAATCGCCTGGCTTGAACTGCTGTGTTTCGTTGCCGATGTCGACCGCTATTGACGATACATCTCCAAATAACTTGGTACCAAGAGTGATGCTCCGAGAATTAGAACTCAGGTCAAGCCTCAGGCTGCGCTCTGATGCGAAGTTATGCACTTGAGTTGTGTGCCTGAACGATGTGCTCGAGCCGAAGTCCGCACTTCTAGCTTGTCTACGCAGCATGCGTTGTGTTCGCGCTCCAGCTAAATCTATACGATTTCCTCGAGATGCAAGCCTATCATTCAAAAATTGCGCATTGCGCTCAGCGTGAGCTGGCGCAGCAAAAATGACCAGGCTGCCAGCAAGAGCTGCGACCAATCGATGGTCAGCTAATTTAGAACGAACACGGTTTTTCATACTTGCTCCTCAGGTTATCTCCCACAGTGGCTGCCTCGGGCACGACACGGCGCATTGTGCTCGTGGCCAGCGCCACCGCGTGCCGACAAAAACATACTGCGAGTCTCAAGTGCTACTAGTTCACTAAAAGCAACACGCAGCCAAACGACACACTGGCAGGTTGACAATAGTGTCTTCCTAGAAGCGAGTCGTCAAGAAAAGTACGGGGATACCAATTTATGGGGAGAGAGTATACATGAGTTCCGGGTGGGGTTGTGATCTCTCGCGATGAATTAATGAAGAATGGATGCATCCAGTTGGCGACGGCGCTTGAATCTGTAGATCGATACAAACGGCTAGCGTTGTAGGGAAAGCAGCGCATTCGTCAAGGCCAGTTTAGTTGCGCCGACATTGATTGGATTGGGACTGATTGGGACTGATTGGGACTGGTTAGTCAGTAGACTCGACAGCTTCTTCTGCCGGCTTTGGGAATTTGTTGACACAGCTTGCTTGTTTTAGTCCAATCAAGATTGTCTTTGCGCGCTCGCCGTACTTGTGAGTCAACAACGCTTCAAGAAAAGTCCACTGCCTCTTGTATCGCGAATAGCCAGACCTCTTGCGACCTTGCCATAGGTAGATTCTTTGAGCGGCAATGCCATCGCAGCATTTCGTGCCTTCTCGACCTTGAGCTCATGTCCTCCAACAATGATGTGCTTAGAGCCAACTCTAGTCCAATCAACAAGTTCTATCGAGTACGGATCATAGGCACCATCCGTAGTGCGATCTAGTTCCTCGACCTTGGGCTTCAGGTAGTTGGTATTACTATAGAAGTCCTGGATCGTGTGCAGCATCATGCCGAAGTGATAGAGCGCTCTCGTTCTGCTGTCGGAATTGGAGTCGGCATCACTGCAATAGTTGAGCACCTTGCGCTGTTCGTGCTTGATGTAGTCATATGACCTGGCCATGGACTTCGCTTCAAAATGCCTTTGTGGTTCGGTCGCGGCATCGAGTGTCGGCGAATCTTGACTCTTATTGCCGTTGATTATGACTTCGATATTTGCTGGACATGTTGTGCCGGCCAACCCTTCGCGCGTTACTGCGGCATGCACATCTTCGCCAGTAGAATCCTTTATGGTGAAGCCGCTCAGAGGCATTGATACTGAAAGGAGCGCCGCGGTAATCGATATAGTTGCGCCTGAAAGCGGCTCAGCAACCAATATTAGAGCAAGAGCAAACGACATGCT
>CAZISK010001180.1:0-2162 GCA_964541355.1 uncultured Candidatus Obscuribacterales bacterium | reverse complement strand
AAAGAGACACTTGATGATGTCGGCGGATTAGAGGAGTTGAAAGAATGGCTGAACATAAGGGCTAACAGCTTTTCCAAAGAGGCGCGAGATTTTGTAAAAGACTCACTCAAAGGGATAGCGTTGATTGGAATTCCAGGCACTGGAAAAAGCTTGGCAGCAAAAACCATCGGCAGCACCTGGAGAGTGCCAGTAGTTCGATTTGATGTAGGTGCAGTTTACGGACAATTTGTTGGTCAATCTGAAACGAATGTGCGCATGGCGATAGCCACTATTGAGCGTATAGCACCTTGTATTTTGTGGATAGACGAACTCGAGAAAGCATTCGCCCACGGAGATCTAGACGGAGGAACAAGTAAGAGGGTATTTGGAACTCTCTTAACCTGGATGGCTGAAAAATCCGCACCTGTATTTATTGTGGCAACAGCAAATAACATACAGGCTCTGCCTCCGGAATTGCTTCGCAAGGGACGATTTGATGAGATCTTCTTTCTCAACCTACCATCGCAAGAAGAACGAAAACAGATATTTGTCGTTCAACTGCGAAAGCGGGAGCGGTTTCCACAAGATTATGACCTAAACAAGCTCGCGGAAAATTCGGAAGGTTATGTTGGAGCGGAGATTGAGCAAGCTATTAAAGATGCGCTCTGGCTATGTCATTCACAAAAGAAGAGAGTGCTTACAACAGACGATATTTTACGTGCCTTGAAGAAACTGATACCGCTTGCGAGATCGCAAAAGGAAGCGGTAAGAAACATGCAGTTATGGCTTGAGCAAGGACGAGCAATATCGGCTTCATACAGTGAGAAGGAAGAAGCAATAAGACAGTCACCCAAGGTGCGCGGATTAGGCGAAGCCGAAGAAATTATCCACATTGAACGGCCAGCAAAATCATAGCCCAGCGTGGCAAAGCCACTAGGCATAGTCGTCTTCATAAGGATCTCTTTCAGGCTCATTTTCCGGTTCAGGCGCTCTGTCATTTAAGCGATCGACGGAACGTGGCGTAGTCTTTTTCGCTGACTTAGGTTTGGAGACGGGCTTCTCATTGGGCGAATGCTTGGTTGATTCTTTTTTGGGATTGTGAATCGCTTCTTGTTTTGCCTCGTAGTCCTCTAGTTTTTTCTTGCATTCATCAAGCCGGATCTGTAAATCGTGTAGGTCTTCGGCAGTTGTTTTATTATCAGATTGAGCATTTTCCAAAGCTAATTGAGCGTCCATCCAGGCAGTGTGAATACGGGCGTATTCATTGTGAGCAATTCTGTTCATGTCTTTCAGACCAGGGCTCTTCTTGGCTAATTCGCATAGTTCAAAGAGTGTCGGAGACAATTCCCATTGCGGATTCTCAGGAGGTGGGTAATTTGAAAAGTACGACTCACCGAAGCTCGGGTCATAACTATCGAGCAGAATCGGATTCATACCATTGCGCCAAACAACAATTTTGTCTTTTGGAATTCTGCCAACCTCCGAAGGGTCCAAGAGT
Organism: uncultured Candidatus Obscuribacterales bacterium; assembly: GCA_964541355.1. Classification (GTDB taxonomy): domain Bacteria; phylum Cyanobacteriota; class Vampirovibrionia; order Obscuribacterales; family Obscuribacteraceae; genus JADYXR01. Next base: position 685 of record CAZISK010001180.1, on the reverse strand, counting down.
GGCTTAGCATAAGGATGTCTGGAGATAGAGCAACTGCTTGAAATCGAAAGTCTCACTGCTGTTCGATTTCCCAGCATTGCTGAAATCTTTTTCTGTAATTCAGTATTGCCGGTAGCGAAGAAGATCTTCGTGTCCCCGACATCGCCAATGAATGCAGCTGCGCCGGGCGTGTAATTGTCTTTGAGCTGCACAGGATCTTGAAAACCCAGCACGATTGGCACAGGCGCGTTTCTCATAACGGCAATCTTGTGTTGGATGCCAGGTATCACACCGTAGGCGCTGAATTCATCAAGGAACCATGCTATGGGGACTTTGGGTTGTTTGAGCATCGGAAACTGCATGAAAAAGTTAAGTGCGAGAGCCATGAATTGTTTATACTCTTGCCGATGAACAGGGTAGGCGAGGTAGGCAGAATAGAGACCTTCGGAGAGGGAGTCTATATCGAAGTCAGACACCTCAGTTAAACTAGCCAAGACTGGATCGGTCCAAGGGTTTAGACGCTGTAGGAGCCCGCTATAGACTCCGTACCTAAAATTGTGGCTGCTATTGTTCAAGAACTCATCGTAGCGGCGCACAGCTACCTCAAAACCGGATTTCGAAATGATTGTTCGACAGTTATCAGGTCCAAGTCCGAGCAGGTATCGAATGAAAGCTAGATTCGATCGCCCACCTTGTACCGATTTTT
>CAZISK010001179.1:0-2169 GCA_964541355.1 uncultured Candidatus Obscuribacterales bacterium | reverse complement strand
CAAAATGTAAGTGATGAGCTCGACGAGATTGTGTCTGAGTCCACCAACATCAAAGCAGAAAAGAGATTCAAAAGCGTCGATCAGCTCATCGAAAAGCTCGACAACGTCGCTGCTTGTTGAGTCCAACGAGGTGCGATTGTCAGCCGGTTCGAGCACGTTCCGAAATTACCGGTGCGATATACAGCGTGCCGATTCTCAAACCGTTGATCAACTGCGAGGAAAAGAAGGCAATGTTAACAAGATAACGAATCACGACCAACTGCATCGCCGTTATAAATGGGGTACCGGGTGCAAAATCGGGTTGAGCATATAAGAGAAACGAAAGTAACGTAATGATACCAAGTATGATGCTGATCGCTTGCCCACCGCAGAGCACGGAGATAGCTAACACGAGCAGAAAGACATGCAGAGTCAAGAACGGTGTGATGAAGATGCAGATGGTAAGCGGCATTTTTTCCAGGTAAAGCAACTTTCGGTAGCGCAATCCTGGTGCCAGCGGTTGCGTCGAAGCGTCGCCGCGCATGTAAAAAATCTCCCACTGCCCGGCGTTATGCTTTTTGAAGACATACGGAATGTACTTTCCGTATCCCCACCATTGCTCCATCAGCTCCTTGACCGAGCCTCGTGGACGATGCTGAAAGACCATGTCCGTGGAGAGGAACATCATCCATCGAGATCGCGCTATCCTCGCGCATATCTCGACGTCTTCGCTGCGCTGACACTCTTCGTCGTACATGCCGACTTCGTCCAGAATGGAACGTCGAATCGACAAAGTATTGTTGGAGAAGAAGGAAAGCGAGCCAGGCATCTCCTTTGCGAGATACCCTCCCTTCCTTGACTTCAGCAGTATATCGATTAACATGTTGCCAACCCTCAGCCCAAATAACTCAAGTGAAACTGCTCTGTGGGGCTGGATCGCTCTCCAACCATATGTTTCATTGTGCCGCCGACCGCCCCGATTTGCTTGCTGCGCAGGAATGTTCTCTCAACATGGGCGATGTATTGAGGATCCAAAACGCAATCATCATCGGTAAAGCAGATGATCTGTCCGACAGACTCATCGATTGCGCGATTACGTAAGGCCGGCAGAGACGGTCTCGTATCTCTCACGTATTTGATCGGCAGATCGTGGACAAATCTTTGAACAGTACAGAATGTCTCTTCCGATGTACTGTTGTCGATGATTACAATCTCCTCGGGTGCTCTCGCCTGCCTCATGACCGAATTCAACAATGTCGCGAGAAACGTCGGACGGTCCTTCGTGCAGATACACAGACTGAGCGAAAGACGTGTGGTAAGCTGCTCTCGCCCCGGAGGCTCGCCACCGAATATGACGGCAGAGAAAAATCTGGTGGCATATCCGAAAAAGTTGGACGGCAATCTCCCGACGATGTCGGCGGAGTTCGATTTGCCTTTTAGATAGTTGTAGTAGCCGCGCAGATGGTCGAGGAATTCCTTATGATCAGGATAACCCACGCGCAGATGGTCAAAGACCTCATTTACGCTCTTAAACAGGAGTATCTCACGATCGCTCACCTTCGACAGTCGATAACAATCGATGAAGGCAGTAAGCATTTTCAGATCATCTTCCACCAGTAGCAGATATGGTGCCGTCGAATGATGATCGGTGCCGGGATCGCGTTTTGTACCGCCTGTGTCGGACAACTCAGCTCGAAGCTCATCAATGGTAGTTGTGGCTTCTTTCAGCAGGCGCTCCAGGACAGGTGACTTGAATGCGATCTTCTTAGTTGATACCAAATCTTCAAAAGCAAATGGAGAGCTATAGATATTTGCAATTCCACAGTCATCCTTTGTCAACCTGAGAATAAATCGATTGATTCTCACTACACATTCACGCTTGCCCAGAGCCGCGTTCTTCAGCTGCGCTAGAGCCTCATTGTAGGGAGCATTATGAAGGTCAAGATATTCAAACTCAGGCGGCATATCATCCAGTAAAACCAACCCGCCCGCCAGATAATCGAAGCTGCCATCATTGACTCCCTGGCGGTGCGCAACGTAGGTATCGCTACATGCCGGTTGCACAACTACCTCTTTCTCCGCGATCGCATCGAATCCCCATTTCTCTAATGAAAGGTCCATCAGGCGAAAGAAAAGATTGTAGGCCTGCTCGCAGCTGGCAATGTTTTCCACTTGAAAGAGCCTGTAATT
>CAZISK010001178.1:0-2194 GCA_964541355.1 uncultured Candidatus Obscuribacterales bacterium | reverse complement strand
ATAAACGCTGTGACGTTGATGTCGATCTGGCTGTCCATGTCTCGCGCCACCAGGTCGCCCTTCAATTCGGCGACCGACTCTTCCAACAGTTTGCAATACAGATCAAATCCGACGCTCACCATGTGACCGTGTTGCTCGGCACCCAGAATATTGCCTACGCCGCGGATCTCCATGTCGCGCAGAGCGATCTGGTATCCCGAGCCGAGTGAGGTGAATTCGCGAATGGCCTTCAGTCGGCTTTGGGCAAGCTCCGTAATCACCTTTTGAGGCTTGTAGAGGCAGTAGCAATATGCCTGGACATCGGATCGCCCGACACGTCCCCGCAACTGATAAAGTTGCGCCAAGCCGAATTTGTCGGCTTCATTGATGATGATTGTGTTGGTATTCGGGATATCCAGTCCGGATTCGATGATCGTAGTGCAGATCAAAATGTCGAATTCATGCGCCATGAACGAGAGCATTACATTCTCGAGATCTCGCTCGGCCATCTGACCGTGTCCGATCAGGATGCGCGCTTCCGGCACCAGCTGTTTGATTTCGTAAGCCATTTGCTCGATTGTCTCGACCCGATTATGAACGAAGTAGATCTGACCGCCTCGCTCCATCTCATGGAGAATAGCGGTACGTACAAGCGGTAATTTGAATTCGCCCACAAAAGTCTTGATAGGAGATCGATTGATCGGTGGGGTGTGAATCAAGGACATGTCTCTTGCCCCAGAAAGAGCCATGTGCAACGTTCTTGGAATCGGTGTTGCCGACATGGTCAGCACGTCGACCATCACGCGCAGCTGCTTCAGCTTTTCCTTGTGCCCAACACCGAAGCGATGTTCTTCGTCGATTACGACCAGCCCGAGATCCTTGAAGACGATATCTTTTTGCAGCATCCGGTGGGTGCCTACGACAACATCGCATTCACCGGTCGCCAACCTTTTTACCACATCCCGCTGTTCTTTTGCGCTTCGAAAGCGGCTCAAAAGACCAACTCTTATGGGGTACGCGGCAAAGCGCTCCGCGATATTGTTGAAGTGCTGTTGTGCCAGTATCGTGGTTGGTACCAGAATGGCGGCTTGTCGCCCGGACATAACGGTCTTGAAGATGCCGCGAATCGCCACCTCGGTCTTGCCGAATCCGACATCGCCGCAAACAAGCCTGTCCATAGGTTTAGCTGCTTCGAGATCGCTTTTCACATCAACGATCGCCTGCCACTGATCCGGAGTCTCTTCGAATGGAAACGCTTCTTCCATCTCATATTGCCATGGTGTGTCGGGCACACATTGAAATCCCTCTTGTTTTGCGCGCATGGCATAGAGGTTGACCAGGTCTTCTGCGATCTGTTTGACAGAACGTTTTACTCGCTTCTTTGTCGATTCCCACTCGGCGCCGCCAAGTCGAGACAAACGTGGACGGTTTTCACCAGCTCCGCGATAGCGCGACAACAGGTTGATCTGGTCGACCGGCACGTACAATCTGTCGTCACCAGCGTATTGAATGGTTAGATATTCTCTTTGCTGATTGTCGACCGTGATGCGCTGTACACCGACGAATTGTCCAATGCCCTGCTTCAAGTGGACGACATAATCGTCGACCTTCAGATCGCTGACCGAGGTAAAGCGTTCATAACTCTTCTCTGCGACAGGTCTTCGGTAAACAGTAGGTTTTCGTTTTAAACCGAACATCTCTCCGTCGGTTATCGAGACCAATCTCTCAGCCTCCAGGCTGAAGCCGTGAATGAATCCGTGGCGGGTGACCCACACGGCGTTGTCCGATCCTGCCGTGATCGATTCGAGGTGGCGCAGCATTACCTCCTCTTTTCGAGAGGCAGCAGACTGAGTCTCGATGTTGCTACTGCCACCGTTATCGGTGCCAGCCTCGCGAATCACGGTGGCATCATTTGGACCGGGTACATACTTGGCCTGACAGTCCCACTCTTTCAAGATCCCGATGAGACGCTGAGGCTGCTCTGTCGAGATCACCACCCTGTGAAAGTCGCGCTGCCAGTCCTTGATTCTCTGGATCAAGACATTCATCTGATTGCCGAACTTTTCAATAGGTTTGGCGTGAAACTCTACTACCGCGTCTCGACTTTCTTCTTGAAAGACCGGCAAACTGGAAAGAAAAACGCGCTGATGATTGGATTGGCTGGATGTGAGTACGTCGGCGGATTTGAGGTGGAGCTTGCGCGGTAGAGGTAGAA
>CAZISK010001177.1:0-2199 GCA_964541355.1 uncultured Candidatus Obscuribacterales bacterium | reverse complement strand
CCATCACGGGAAACTTCAACTGATACAGGCGTAACATTGTTCAACGGCTCGAAGATGTATAAATCAGCACCAGGTCCGTCGATTAGCGCGTTATCGGTAAACCTCAGGATGACGGATCCATTTGCACCGAGACCGAGAAAAGTTGGTTTGCGAGACAGGCGATCGGCTTCGAAATCACGGAAATCTGGTGCACCGACAGCCGCTTCAGGCTTTCGCCAGAGCTCAGGCGACTTCTTCTTCCCGGGCCTGAACTCGAAAACCTCATCGGCGAAGGCACTTGGGCCATCGTGGAAATAGACGCGCGAATGATTCAAGCCGTTGTACACAGTTGGCGCAGAGTATGGCTCCCCCCAACTGCGTCCGCAAAAGGCTAAGCAGAACGCGACAGACAGCCCTAACCGGTTAGCGAACTTCATTGAGCGACCAATCATAATTTTCGTAAACCACTTTGAAGCCGGTCACATCTCTGACCTTGTCGCGCACCGCCAATGGTGACTTCGCAAGAAGATAGCTCAGAACGATCTCATCGTCCGTAGGAGGCGGAAACTTCTTTTCTAAACCGACCTCCGGAGCAAAGTCGAGAGGAAACCATTTGAACAACGAGGAAACGTAGACTGTCTTTGCCGGCACATCGAAACGGACATTGTTGTCGTCAGAGAGAAAAGCGGTAGTCGCCTTGTTAAGTTCTTCATTGAGATCTTTAGCTGTATAAGCCGTATTGTTGAGCTTTGCACAACCCCTGGCGGCGCAGACAACAACGAAGTGAGTGCGAGCATCGAAAAAGTCTCGTCGAAGAATGTCATGCTCGATACTCTCCAGACTGATTTTGCGTCCGGCAATGGTCGCGAAGTTGTTTTCCCAGAAGCCGTCGACTTGCCTGATGCTGCTGACCGGATAGTAAGTCTTGGTGCCCTTTATTGGGTAATTTTTCAGGACCATCTGAATGGTAAAAGCGTTGTATGCATTGATCCAGAGCGCTAACTTTTCTCTGCGAGAGAGCTTTTCGTAGCTGGCTTTCGAGATCAAAGACAACTTTTGTAGATAGGAAGACAACCCTTTTTGATTCTTCTGCCAGCTGCGATAATTGACTGTACCACCCGCCACATACTTGCGCAGCTCTGCCGAGAAGAGCTGATGAATCTTGTCGAGCTCCGGATTTGTGATTGGTCCGAAGTCCTTCTGGTCGGACAGACTGTCTTTGTGAAGATCCACATCGATAGCGGAGGAAGAACGTTTCGGCACAACCCCCGTTTGCTTCGTGTTCTTTTCGGGCTGCCCAGCCTTGACGGCTGGGCGCGCCGCACCGATGTGTACCGGTTGTTTCACGGGGGAGCTCCAGTGGTGCGGCTCTATAGCAGCGCATGGGACTAGCTGACCAATAAGTATCCAGCAGCACGAGGCTGCCACTAATCTTGATACCATCCACCCGGCCAACTGTCGCAAGGCATGAAACTCTGCTTCCGATAGTCGCTATGCTAACACAGTCAGAGCAGTGGATCTACTGGGATTTTGGACCGGAGCAAGCGTTTCGGAACAAAACCGAGCCTGCCCGCCTTTGCGCAGAGGCAACAAGCTGTGCCCAAGGCTCAAGAGGTTGTGCAGAAAGCGATTCGGATGATGTGGTTAGTTCCGGATCGACTGGTCGTCGGAGTGGGTTGGTGGTGAAGGTTCGAAGGATATGCCACCGTCCGAAGGACCGCTCGGAGAGCTCTCGCTGTGTGAGTCAGGGCGCACATCGTTGCGGATGAGCGCGGTCTGGACTGCCTCAAGCTCGCGTCGCGGTATCCGACGGCGGTCGCGAAACATGGCACCCAGCGTTCCCCAGTCGATAACCAACGTGCCGCCGGTCGCTTTATGCTGTTGCTCCCACGACATAATCAACTCAAGCGAAGCATGGTCGACATAATCCAGCCCCTCCAGGTGCACGTGCAGCTCGGTGCTTGGGGGCACAGACTCGAGTGCATCGGCCAATCTCGGTAGATTGAGGAAGGTGGCAGCGCCTCTGAGGTGAATCACCGTCTGTTCGTTCGGACCGGTTACCGTCCTTATCTCCAGGTGTGAAAACAGGTACAAGAGTTTTGCAATCGAGAGCGCCACTCCGGTCAGCACGCCGGTGAGTAGATCGGTCGATACAATCATGATCAAGGTGGCAAAATAAATGCCGACCTCCATCCGATCGGAGCGCATCAGCTCTTTCAC
>CAZISK010001176.1:0-2206 GCA_964541355.1 uncultured Candidatus Obscuribacterales bacterium | reverse complement strand
GAGTAATAGTTTACCGTCTTGACGGGTATAGGATGGTGTGATTAATTGAAAAATTTTTTGTCTCGTGAGGAACAAATGATTGTAACGAACGTCTATTTCGCCCTACACCGTTTTAGCCGGACTTTCTGAAGCGGAATTGCTGTGATTAGAATCTCCTCTCTCTTGATTGCAGTTTCAGTGGCAACCACCATTATGGGAGGTTCCGCGCAGTCCGCTCAAGGAGCTGATCTCACCACTGTTTCGAATTTAAGTGTGGAAAGGGGCAAACAGGAAATTGCCGCTGGTCACGTTTTCGAAGCCGAGATCTGGTTTCGTCGTGCAGTGGCTGCTAACCCCGCTGACTGTTATGCTCATTACTACCTTGCCGACGTGCTTGCTCGCACCGGCCGCCACGATCAGGCCCTCGTCGAGTATAGAACATCTTATAAGCTTAATCCCACAAGTTCGGTATCAGGTTATTGCAAACTGGCGCTGATAGCCTACAAAGATGTCTCTCCGGCATTTATCGGTATGCCGGCTTCTGACGAGCTTCGCAAGAAGGTAGATCGCGATGGTGAGCGGGTCGGCAGTGCGATCTCAACGATTGAACGCGAAGCCATCGAAGAGAAAAATCGCCAGGACAAAATTGCTCGGGAGCTTGGTAGAAGCGCAGTGCGTGGCGGCGATTGGAAGGCACGGGACATCAAGGAGCAAGCTGAATCAGAGATTTTCAATATGTACAACGGTGGATTGAGAGGTGGTTTGTCTGACCGCGTGCTTCTGACACCGAAGGAGCTGGAAAGGCGCGCAAAGCAGATTCGCGCCAATGCAGAAGAAAATGCGGCGCGGACGCGCCAGCTTGCAGAGGAGCATTCCGAAGAACATCAGGCCTGGTCTCGCGCACGGCAAGCAGAGCTCGATCGTGTTGCAGACAATCTAAGAGATCAGCTCAAGTCGAAGTCTTCGCCTTACGGACACGATCTTAATCCTGTCGGAACCGGACTCTTTGTTCGTAACTACAAACCCAATCCTCACAAGATACCGCTTCCCGACGCGCGCTTCAGTGTGTTACGCTTGATCGATCGCGGTATGTCCGAGCCGCCCGATGAAAGTACGTTCAAGTTACCGAGGCCCGACCAAGAGTAGAACCATCAATCTGCCTCTTGAATACCTTGATTTCCGTACTAAAATAGTAGGGGTGTTAGGTGTATGAAATGGAAATTCGGCCGTCTCGTCTACTTTTAGCGATTCAACTGGCAATTGTTCTGGCAGCTCCTGCCTATTCTTTTGCGGCTCCGGATGCGCGCTCGCGTGGAATGAAGCATTACCACGATAAGCAGTACAACCTGGCTGTGTACCATCTGAAAGGCGCAATTGAATCGGAACCCGATAACGCGCATTTACATTACTATTTAGCCAACTCACTTGTGCATATGCGCAGGCATCCAGAGGCAATCAAGGAGTACAGACAATCCTATGAGCTCGACCCGTTCGGCACGGTGTCTGGATTCTGCCGGCAGGCTTTGATTACATACAATATTCCGATACCGATTGTCGATACCAAGCAAGCAAAGCGAGCTACAAAGCGAACTAATAGATCCGTCTCGTCTATTAATCGAACCTGGCCATCCACCGAGACAGCCGCAGAGCAGCCTTGTGAGGAGTTGGACCGATCTGAAGATGAAAGTAGCGCTCCTGCTAACGAGTTGTCTTTGCACGAACAGCACATGAATAATGCCAGTGTGATGATCAGGCGTCAGGCTGAAGATGAGAAGGCTCGAAAAAAGAATTACAGCGACTATCTGGCGAGCAATGTCGTCAGGTCGGGCGAGGCCAAGGCGAACCGTATCAAGGCGGATGCAGAAGAGCAGATCAAAGAGCTGTATGAAGGCCCGGTTTTGTATGACAGTCAGGGTAACGCCAGGTTTCGCGGAGTGCCTCATTGGCGGCTGAGTCCGCTGTTGCAGGAGGCGTTGGGTCAGCGTGCCGAGCAGATTCGCAGAGAGGCATCCGAACGAGCCGAATTGGAGACTTCCACTGCTCATGAGCGCTCCAGCCAGTACAAAAAATGGTACATGGAGCGAGAGGAAGACATCGATGCAGTCGCCGATAGTTTGGAAACGCAGCTGCACAGATTCGGAAGACGCGCTGGAGTAGCGCTTAGCCCAATCGGAACCGGTCTGTATGTACGAAATTACTCGACGTATACACCCAAACTTCCGACTCC
>CAZISK010001175.1:0-2210 GCA_964541355.1 uncultured Candidatus Obscuribacterales bacterium | reverse complement strand
CGGAAGCCTGGTTGATAGCGCGTTGTACAGAATTGTTCAAGAAGCGCTCACTAACGTCGCCAAGCATTCCAGGTGCACTCATGTCGATGTGATCCTACAGAGGCACGGAGACCAGTTGATTATAGTGGTCGAGGACAATGGTTGTGGCTTTGACATAGGACTGTTACGTTTGTCAGGTGCGGAAAACGCGCTTGGGATTCAGGGCATGAAGGAACGAGCAAGCATGGCCGGGGCAAATCTCGATATAGAGTCCGCCAAAGGTAAAGGCACCACAGTCATTGTCAGAGTTCCTTTGGGCCCATGAACAAACCTCAGTTGAGAATCTTCCTCGCTGATGATCACGTTATCGTACGTGATGGGATCAAGGCATTGATCAATGCTCAAGCCGACATGCTTGTCGTCGGAGAAGCGTCTGATGGCAATACAGCTCTAAATTTATGTCGTGAATTACAGCCCGACGTAATAATTATGGATATCTCCATGCCTGGCACAAACGGGGTCGACGCTACCTGTAGTCTGAAGGAGTTGTGCCCACATTCAAGGACTTTGGCTCTCACTGTTCATGAGTCAACTGCATATTTGCGGCAAATGCTTCAAGCCGGCGCTGCAGGTTACGTGCTAAAGCGTGCTGCTAGCGAAGAGTTGATACATGGAATCAGGAGCGTTGCAAAAGGAGGAACATACATCGATCCGATGATAGCTGATAGGCTGGCTGAGGTTGTTCGAGGAACAAGCAAGGTCGGCGGCGCTGCAGGAGTTACATTGAGCGAGCGTGAATTAGATGTTGTGAAAATGGTCGCCCAGGGCTACAGCGGCAAAGAGATAGCGAAGGCTCTCAATATCAGCGCAAAATCCGTGGAAACTTACAAGGCAAGAGCGATGCAAAAGCTGGGTTTAGTTTCAAGATCTGAACTTGTTCGCTATGCTGTTGGACAAAAGTGGCTTTCATAAGGAGTCAGGAAAATCCTGACGCACATCATCGCAAAGCCGGGCAGACAAAGATCTCATTTGAAAGCACTATTTCTATAGGCGTTCGTTGTGCCTGTGAATAGATATCCATTGTGTCTGCGAGTAGAGATTCTGTGAGTATAGTAATTGGGAGTTATGAATTTGTCGGTCCCTCGTTGAAACCTGAGGATGTCCTGGACAAAAGTGGAGTGTACGCTGTCTTGAAGGAGCGCGGAACGGATTTTGAGTTGATCGATTTAGGATTCGACGTTTCGGTCAAAGCAGTATGGGAGCGTTTCGAAAGCGCAAATCTTTTGCTAGCAGCATTATATGTTGACGACCCTTTGAATGCAGATAGTATTTTGCGGGAACTAGAAACCGAATATGGACCCTGTGAAAACTAACATCGTTTCCGGACATATAGTAATCGAGCCCTTGGTGATTGAGGGCTCTTTTCTGTTTTTTATCGGCAGTGATGAGTGCTTTGGCCTACCACATTCATCTTTTGACGACTATCTGATTAGAACATTGGAGCGCGACTTTGGAGTTAAATACCATATCACGCAGAGTATGCAGAATTTCGAAGTGCGCCATCACATTTGGTGCACATGGCTGGAAACAGCAGAACAAAGTCAGGGCTGTCTGAAATACAAGCAAAGCATATTAGGTCTTAGTGCTTCATTCGATCAGCTCAGGGCAACCAGCGCTAAAATATGAACGACTCTCCAGATTGCATAAGAGTCTTGATAGTGGACGATCATCCGTTCATTCGTTTAGGCATTAGAGCGGCCTTAGCAGGGTCGAAAGACATCAATGTGATTGCCGAAGTAGATAATGGAGAAGAAGCCGCAAAAGTAGCGGTCCAGATGAATCCCGATGTAATCCTGATGGATATAGGGTTGAGTGGAAACGTTAACGGAATCGAGGCTGCATCGACAATTTGTCGAAAACTGAAAGATACTAAGGTTGTCATGCTCACTTCGCATCAAGAGCATAACTACGTATCTGCCTCGCTTTCCGTAGGGGCGGTCGGATACGTTCTGAAGGGTGCAACACCGGAGCGTTTGCAGTTAGCCATTCGAAGCGCGCACGCCGGTGCATTCTGGCTCGACTCGCTTGTAGGCAAGATGATTGCGAGTCAGTATTCAAAGAACAATGCCGCACACACACAAGAAACCGTTGACAATGGCAACACAAGCCAATTCCGATTGTCAGAACGAGAGCGGGAGGTACTTCAGCTTCTGGCGAGCGGCATGTCAAAT
>CAZISK010001174.1:0-2211 GCA_964541355.1 uncultured Candidatus Obscuribacterales bacterium | reverse complement strand
GTCAGCCACGAATACGATTCCGTCTGCTCCCCTGAGGATTTGCTTGCGGCTGCGGTCGTACTCTTCCTGTCCGGGTACGGTATATATGGCGATTCGCAACTTGAATCCGGCGACGAGATCCAGCTCGATCGGCATGAAATCAAAGAAAAGCGTACGCTCCGTCTCTGTTGCAAGCGACACCATTTCGCCCCTGCAGGTGGGATTAATCTGGGCGTGAATATATTTCAGATTAGTAGTTTTGCCACCAAGTCCGGTGCCATAGTAGACAAGCTTGTATGTGATCTCTCGTTTTGCGTAGTTGATGAGGGGCATGTCAATTGAATTCAGGGCGTGGCTTATATATTAAACTCTCTGGCAGCAAGCTGATCACCTACCTCACTAGATTGATAACAACTCGTTGAGGTCTAGAGGCTCTGAATGTTTTGATAGAGTACGACCGGTGATGCCGATAACTCAGCATGCTTCTTAGCCTCATAGGCTGCCGAAAGAAGCTGTCCCATAGTCTTGCAATTCTCTGGAATTCCAGCTATTCCGAAGTTCATGACAACGGTTTGACCCTGGGTCATTCCGTGGACGGTCTCGATTGTTTTTTGCGCAAAAACCGCGGCAGAGCGAGTCCCTGTATTGGGAAGCACGACTGAGTAATCGAACATCTGGAAATGACCAAGCATGTCAATGGGTCGCTTGATCACGGTCATCGCCATCATGATCTCCTTTACTACCGTGAAATCAGCCGCTGCGTAATCCTGGCGCCGTCTGATGCTGAAAACCATGACAGATAACGGCATACCACACAGCTCGTAACGGAAGCACTCCTGCGAGACGAAGTACTGGAAAGCCGGGTAGGTGAGGATGCCTGTTTCCCCGCGCATACAGGGTTTTAGCACCTGCTCCAGCGTCTTGATATCGATCTGGGCATCGAGCAGTTGGGTAGATTTCTTCGTTTGGGGCGGCTTATCGGAGACGCCGATAAGGTTGAGCGTTATCAGGTTAAAGATAATCGGCACCCACTCTGAACGCTTGAGCGGCTTGCTTCTCAGCACATCCGACAATTTCTTGTAGTCGCCGATTTCGCGATAAACCTGTCTCTGCAAAGAGGGATCGACTGGATTGCCGTGATTTACCGCCTCTTCGAACTCCTCCGGAGACATGGATGGATTTCTGGCTATGAGGTAAGCCTCCCCATTCAGTCCCTGCTGCTGCTCCAGATAGGTGCTCTGATCGACCAGTGTAATCGCTTCCATTATCAGTCCATCGAGGCGTCGATTAATACTGCGCTCCATGGTTCGCTCATCAGGCAGAAAACGGAATTTCCCTACCTTCAATGAAATCATGTCCATAATCACGTCCTGACCGGTGTCTACACCGTCCGACGCGTGAATCGGCTCGCCGTCGTCAAAATAGATGTCGACGCCCCGCCCTTCCGATCGAATTGCCAACCGGCCCGTCATCTGCCCGATCTGAATTGATTGCAGTACGGTTGGCAGTTGCACTTTATTGATGTCGCCCTGCAGAACCGCTTCTACGTCCTCGCGCTCCTCTTTTTTCTGCTGCTGGCTCTTGTTGTCCTGCTGTTTGACCGGCTCGACTTCGGTGCTAACCACTCCAAGAGAGATTGAGGTGTTTGATTGCAGCCCACCGCTCGACGACGATGCGGTGATGTCTCCAGAGACTTCGGCGATGATCAGGCTGTGGATCAGCCCCGTATCGACGGTGCGATGCTCCCAGAGCGTCTTCGTCTCCTTGAGCGTGCTTTTCGACATCGCCCAGATCGGGTCGCCGTCTTCGTTGGCGCTGGATTTCAGATCGAATACGCAGTCCTGCCCTTCCACTGTCCAATATTGTTCGACAGAAAGACCGGGGTCTTTCTTCGCCATATGGAGCATCGAAACTACATTGTCTATCGTCGGAGTTGACCAGAGCTGGGGAAGCTTCCGCGATGTTGGAGTTTGCTGGTTTTTTGATTGTTCGCGCGGCGGCTGATTAGATCTGAACATCTAGTTCCGTGTTTCCCCAAGCTGGAGCTTTCAAGGTACAACAATTCCTGGAATTGCTTATCATCCTGAATGAAAGGACTCTGGAAGCAAAAATTCCTACTCGTACGTAGTATGTACCACTTTTCAGTTAACGCTCTATCAAACTCCGAATGTGAAACCGTTCAAATTTCAGATTTATTTTGCGATTACGCCTGCTTCCCTGGCTGATTGGTCG
>CAZISK010001173.1:0-2215 GCA_964541355.1 uncultured Candidatus Obscuribacterales bacterium | reverse complement strand
AGCATCCAGGTCGACAACACTATCATCGGACCCGATGTTAGTCTTGATGCTGGTACCGATGTGAAACTAGGGCTGGCAGGAGACATTACAGTAAATGGAGCATCGGGAGATCTGGCAATTACCGCCGGAAAAACTTTATCTGGCGACGGCGATCTGTCTTCAAAGTTCTCCATAACGGTCTTTGGCGGTACTGTTGATCTCAACGAAAATCTATCGGCGGACAGCTTGGTCGATGTCGGCGCGGATGGAGGTATCGATGTATCCGGAGCGATCAGCTCAAAGGGTGATGTGGTAGTGCAATCAGACAGCTCATCCGTTGCGTTGTCGAAAGTAGATGCGTCATTCATAAGCTTGAATGCAAACACCAACATCAATCTAAGCGGCGCTGTCACTGCTAGCGACACAATCGAAGCGGAAGCCGGCGGGGCATTTTCAGTGACTGGTACTTTGAGTGCCACGAAACTGATCGACTTGAACCAGGGCGTAGCATTCACCAATGCAAATGTTGCTGCCAACAGTCTGACTACACCGTTGTTAGTTCTTGGTACCAGTAATGGTGCAGACATTGGAACGCCTACCGTACTGTTCGAAGTCGGAGCTAATGTTGCCGAAATACGTGTAGACACGGAATCGACAGATGGCGGATCCGCCTATGTGAAGAGTAATTCAAAAGCAGGTGTCAACTTTGGAACATCGGACGTATCAGGCGACCTGTTGTTCATGTCCGCTGGTCCTCTGAACGTGATAGGCGATCTGACAAATGGTGAAGGCGATGTAGCTGTAGTTGCAACGCTCGGAGTCCTGAGTATCGCTGATGATGTGACCATAAGCGCAAATAGCGCGGGAACGAAGGGCAACCTGGCTATAGTCAATCAAGGACTGACGGAGGAGAAGCCAAAGGATAACGACTTCATTCGATTCGGCGAGGGGTCTTCATTAGTCGCCCTGGCCGGTGCGAAGCCCGGTGGTCGAATCTTGGTTCAACTCGGACCTGCGCCAAATCCGAAAAAGATCAAGCCACTGAGTGCCAAGAAGTTAGCGAAGCAGGGAATCGAGGCGAACGTCCTTAACGGAGGAATCATAGAGGGAACGAGCAGTCCCATCGTGGGTAACGAAGACAATGAGAGCGTCATTAACGCCGACAACACTCGAGTAACGTTGCTGAATGCATACAAGAAAAATATAACGCTCGAGGGAGATAGCTTGTTTGATGCCGATCCACCAGTTGTCGGACCAACCATAAGCGACGTATCTAACGGTAATGTGCCTGGCGGATTGTTGACGCAACCGACTTCGCAACAGGATACGCAACCAATAACTCTCGTGCAAAGTAATAACGCCGCGGTGATAGACGTTCCGCTGATTGATGATATTCGCAGCTCCTTGAGCAATCTCGCATCTCTTTCGTCTAGCCCGAATTGGCGCATGCCGACAGATGACCTGGAACGAAGTGTCTCGTCGAGCCTCAGTTCAGTGAAGTCGACAATGCTAACGTCTCACAATGACTTTGAAGTGACCGGAACTGCCGGAGGACTTCAGGTAGCGCTTTGCGCAGATTTCGACCTCGCTACCCAAAACGGTATCGACAGCGGTATCGCAAAGATGACACCCGACAAATGCATCACTATGGGTAGTGGAAGCGCATTGTTCGCACCATCTACGGATACGACGGTGGTTACGCCAAAGGGCACGGTCAAACTGAAAGCAAAGTCGGTGGCGTTGCTTGTCGTTAACGGTGAAAGTCTATCTGTTTACGACATTCATGACGAATGCAGAGGCAGTATAAAAGTAGAAGTTGGTGGAAGGAGCCTGGCGATTTCTCCTGGTACACACGTAACAGTTGCCGGACATCGCATCGAACGGTTCGCTGAGATCAATCCACTTGAATCAGTTATGCACAGAGGCCTTGCGATACATGAGATCGCCAACGGTAGACGAGCGTTCATCAGTGAGTTCTCGGTACCATCAGCAGTACGTTCGGTCAGACCGTTGCAGGCAATGATGAGAGCAGAACGAGGTCCAGCGAAGTCTTTGAGCGATAAGGTAATAAAAACATCGGCAATAGTTCTGCAACTTTCGCAAAATCCGACGCCCTTCGAGTTTCATGTCAAATCTACGAAGGTAGCTCTGAAGTAACTCGACTGTCGGAGATTTCGCAGATTTCGCGCAAGACTTGAGTTGGTATTCCTGGGATTCTTGGATTTGTAGTGGGAGA
>CAZISK010001172.1:0-2229 GCA_964541355.1 uncultured Candidatus Obscuribacterales bacterium | reverse complement strand
AACCCAAAAAGATATAACTCCCCTCGATTTAATTACCCGCTCCACACCCGAATAACGCCATCAAAAGCCTTTATCGGACTGTCCCAACAACTCCAAGATGGTGAAAGCCTTACAGGCAGACAGTTTCGCCAAAGCGCACCGAGATTAAGTTTAACGCCGACTCTCTTTACATAGGCGGTTGAACGCACACGTACGAGGGAGACGAGGAGCCTAAGCTCAGGTCACTTCTTATTGTATTCCCCAAAATTCGTAAACAATACAAGAGGAAACGGAAACATATAATATTGATAGGTTTATCAACCATACGCATCAACCGGAGCGATCGGCTCGCTAAATGATAGGACCGGCGGACATCACCGTGGCATTACCGGATCTTTGATACCAGTCGCCCGGCTGCCTGACTACGATGCCAGCCAACTCGAGCATGGTCAAAGTAGCAGAAAGCTCACCCGGAGCCATTCCTGATTTATGGCAGAGCTGATCGAAATGAACAGGCTCAAAGGAGATCAGGTCAAATATCTCCTTTTCTCGACCGAACAGCTGCACGATACAGGGAACTTCGTTAACTCGAGGAGCGGTCGCCCACTCAAGTTCTTGCATGATGTCATTAGCATTGCGTATGAGCTGAGCCTTGCTTTTCATGATCAACTTATTGCTTCCAATGGACATCGGACTGTCAATCCGCCCTGGAATCGCAAAAGTCGCATGCCCTTGATTGAACGCGATCTCGGCAGTGATCAACGCGCCAGATTCCTTACCGGCTTCAACCACCACCACCCCGCGAGACAATCCGCTGATGATGCGATTGCGTGCAGGAAAACGCCATGGCTCGGGTCTGGTCCCAGGAAAAAACTCCGATACAACAGCTCCATGACCGGCATTAATGAGCTTGTCATAAAGAGGTCGATTGGAAGATGGATAGCAAATATCAGGTCCACACGCCAGAACCGCGATGGTCTTTCCTCCAGCCTCAATCGCGCCCCAGTGCGCAAGCGAATCTATACCGACTGCCATACCACTAATCACGGTGACACCACTCAGCGCTAGATCTCGTGCCAACTCCTTGGCAGTACTGCGTCCATAACTCGTCGGTTTGCGGGTACCGACTACAGCAATTGAGTGGAAAAGATGCTCAGGAGCAAGCAAACCCTTTAAATACAGGACTACCGGCGGATCTTCAATGCCTCTCAAGAGCATGGGGTAGAGCGGGTGATAGATTGGAAAGACATCGACCTTAGCTTTCTTGCATGCATCCAGCAATCCATCCGGATCGATAGTCGGGCGCTTCTCCACAATCGCAGCCGCTATCTCCCTTGTAATACCGCGCACGTCGGTAAGTTGAGACTGGTCAGCCAGCCAGGCGGCGCGCAGGCTGCCGAAATACTCGAACAACATTTGTATCTTCTTGCAGCCCACTCCAACGCCGTGCATCTGGTCAAATGCCAGCCAATGAGCGATCTCTTGCTCGTCGTTGAACAAACCTTCCAGGTCTTCGTTCATAAAACTCCACCTTGGCAGAGAGTGTTTAATATAGAACAGTATAGAGCTTCAACTCATTCTTTCAGCCTTCTATAACTGACAAACTGACAAGCGCTGGATGAAAGGGAATGCTAGCATTAGAGCTGGGGTACGGCTGGATTTCAAGCAAATTGGGATTCACTGAATCGAAGAAACATTCTCTTTGAATCATTCCTTGTCAAAACCTATCGAAATGACAGATAAATCAAAGCGCTCATTTTTATCAGGATATGGAAATTACTTCTTGAAGCGGTCATTTTTTGTCTTGCTTGTCTCCCTTACGGTGCCGCTCTCGACGCTCAGCGTTTTAGCGATCACATCGCAGGATGAGGCGAAGTTAGCAATTGTCGAGAAAAATCTTTTCTTCAAGAGTTATGCAGACGAGCCGTTATTGAAGCGTCTAGACCGGCTTGAGAAGCGGTTCTTCGGCGAGGCGCTCGGGGGCGATACCGATGAGCGGGTAGCAAAAATTTTCGAAGCAGCTGGTCCCAAGGTCGACGCGGACGGCACCGTTACACCCGGACAATTGCAATCTTCGCCCGAGACGCCGCTCGACAAAGGGGCTTCATCCACCACAACGACTCCAGTCCCGCAAGCGCCTCCCGACAATGACACGGCATGGGAAAAGGCATCGATGGCAGTCATGGGAGCACGCGATGAGGAGATCCGCACGCTTCTCAAAGACGCGATCAAACTGACTAAACGAAAAGA
>CAZISK010001171.1:0-2235 GCA_964541355.1 uncultured Candidatus Obscuribacterales bacterium | reverse complement strand
CTTTCCTTCATCGTTCTAAAAGAGAGCTGGGGCAAGCTAAAGTTCGGAAAGGAATTCTGGCTGCCGCTTTCTGGGTCTGCACTTTGTGTTAATATTGGTGGTCTCACTTATCTCCTGGCCATGTCGCTGGCAACAGCATCCTATGTGATCGTGATAACAGGCTGTTATCCACTCATTATGTACGTTTTGGCATTGCTCATCCTTAAGGAGAAATTCAACAAGGGTAGGTTGGCCGGAATAGTGCTTGTCACCATAGGCGGTATCATAACTCATACGACCGAGGCGCTCTAATTAAGAGTTTGAACTAAACAATAGAGGGAATAATTATTTTGCTGCATACAGGCATTCACGGTTAGGGTCATGATTCCAGAGAGCACAGCTTGTCCAAAGTTCCGAAAACTGTGCCCTAATTGCGGCAAGTACTATCCGGATGACATGGCAGTTTGCATCCATGACCGCAATATGCTCATCACAATGGACTGGAACTACGATTCAGATGGTCTTGAAGCGTGGCTTGCTCGCAGTCGATTTTATGGAAGCAAGCATTGCCTGCGCTGCAGCAAGCACTTCAAGCGCACACTGGAGCCCTATTGCCCGGACGACGGCGGTCAGCTCGAGCGTTGCATGCAGGTTGAGACAGAGGGACCGATCCTGGAGGGCAAGTATCGGCTTAAAAGCTATATCGGCAAAGGCAAGCTCTCACAAGTTTATTACGCCATGGAGGTAGCCTCAGCAACACCTCGAATAGTCAAGTTCTTGAGACCGGATCTGGCTCAGGACGAAAAGACCGTGAAGCGCTATCTCGAAGTGGCCCGATCTGCAATGGCGCTTCAACATCCGAATATAATAAAAACCTACTCGGCCAACATAGCAGACGGGAGTACACCATATGTGGTGACACAATATTTGGCCGGACAATCGCTCAGAGACGAGTTATTAAAGAGAAGTCAGCTGGACACACTCTCCGCGCTAAATATTTTCATTGAACTTCTTCGAGGTCTCCAATACGCGCACGCCCACTCCGTCATTCACATGAACCTGACGCCATCGAACATTTATATTGTGCAGAAAGGAGAGACTGACTCCGCCATGATCGTCGACTTCGGAGCAGCCGAACGATTGTTTCGCGATGTGCAATGGCATGGGGAACAGGCGGCTGCTGAGACGACTAACGTCTATGGCGACCCGCTCGGGATCTGTCCCGAGTTCTGCACAGGCAAACGACCAACATTTCTATCCGACATTTATCAGGTAGGTTGCTGCCTGTACGAGGCGCTGAATGGGCGCCCGCCATTTCTTCGCAAGAATGCCCTGGCCACCATGATGGCGCATGCCAAGGAAGAGCCCGACCAATTCGAGCCAACCGTCCACGAAGCATTGAAAATGATTACGCTGGCGTGCCTCAAGAAGCGTCCGGAAGAGCGGTTCCAATCTGTGACAGAGCTGAGATGCGTACTTGAGCAGAGCCGCAGTGAGTTCGCCAGCCTCCCGCAGCAATTCGCATAAACTCTCCCATTTCAATACTACTCTTGCCTGAAGCCATTAGACCGCGCATTGTCGTCACTCATGTAAGCAAGTCGGCTCTGGTTCAAAAAACCGAGCGCTTTCCACTGCGATGCGTCTTAACGCTCTCGCTGATTGTTCACAATGTTGCCAGGAAACAGTGTATTGCTGAAAGGAACTTTGTTGTTGCAAAGAGACCCTGTTCAAGCAAAGAGATAGCCTAAATTTCGATGATCGGATTGTGGCGCCACTGACGAAAGGGTATAAACATAGTTGGCGGATCAAGGTCGACAATAGTAGCAATATCCGTTTTCTGTCTAATGATACGAAAGCAGTTTGTTGTCACCACATATTCAACGTTTCACAGCGGAGTATCAATGAGTCAAACTAAGTCCAATGAAATTACAATACGGGTCGCTAACGTTGAAGACTCTGAATCTGTTAAGAATTTGTGCGATCAACTAGGCTATTCGGTTTCGCAGTCCGACATAGATCAACGCCTGGAGATCATCAGAAAAGATAAGAACACAGACATTTTGCTTGCCACTATTGACAGTGGCATAGTAATTGGCTTTATTCAAGTATACGCGGTCAATCTATTGGCAGAGGGGAGCAGGGCGGAGATTGCCACCCTGGTCATCGATGAATCATTTCGCAATAGAGGACTTGGAAAACTGCTGGTTCGCAAGGCGGAAGAGTGGGGCGCGAAAAGAGGGCTGCCCTATGTAGTGG
>CAZISK010001170.1:0-2237 GCA_964541355.1 uncultured Candidatus Obscuribacterales bacterium | reverse complement strand
AATCGCCCCAGAAAGAAAAGATGTATCTGGCTGCCGCCTTCCCCTCGGCCTGCGGCAAGACCAACCTGGCGATGCTGATTCCACCTCATGCGTTCAAAGGCTGGAAGGTGACTACAGTCGGCGACGATATCGCCTGGATCAAACCCGGCAAAGACGGCAAGTTCTACGCGATCAATCCAGAAGCCGGCTACTTCGGCGTGGCACCAGGCACATCCGACAAGACCAATCCCAACGCCATGGCGACTTTGAAAGAGAATTGCCTGTTCACCAACGTCGCCCTCACCCCTGATGGAGACGTCTGGTGGGAAGGTATGACCAACGAACAGCCCAAGGAGCTCATAGACTGGACAGGGCTGCCCTGGACGCCGAACTCCGGCAGAACAGCGGCCCATCCCAACGCTCGCTTCACCGCTCCGGCGCAACAGTGCCCGTCACTCGACAAGGATTGGCATAGCTCGCAAGGCGTACCAATAAGCGCATTCGTATTTGGTGGCAGACGCTGCTCGACAGTGCCTCTGGTAGCCGAAGCGAAAAGCTGGGAAGATGGCGTCTACATCGCTGCAACCATGGGATCGGAGACGACCGCTGCTGCCATGGGCAAAGTCGGACAGGTGCGCCGCGACCCGATGGCAATGCTTCCCTTCTGCGGATATCACATGGGTGACTACTTCTCCCACTGGCTCGACATGGGCAAGAAAGTGGCCAATCCGCCCAAAGTGTTCTGCGTTAACTGGTTCCTGACCGACGAGAACGGCAAATTCATGTGGCCCGGATTCAGCGAAAACATGAGAGTGCTTCACTGGATTTTCAACCGCATTCACGGACGCGCAAAGGCCATCGATTCACAGCTTGGTCACATGCCTAGCTACGACGACATCGAATGGTCTGGACTCAACACGGTATCAGAAAAGCTATGGAACCAACTGATGGCCTTCGATCGCAAAGCATGGTTGGAAGAAATAACTTTGCACGGCGAGTTGTTTGATAGCCTCGGTGACAAGCTGCCGAAGCCGCTTTCGGACAAACGCAAGGCGATGACAGAAATGCTCCGGAGTTAAGTAAGACGATCAATCAATAGTGTCATGCGACCAGTGGGTTTGGCACAGGTGGCATTGTTCATAACTGCGACACCCCGAGGTCAAGAAGCGGAGCGCTTCGAGCGAGTCGTCGTTTCGCTTTATGTTCAAGCGCATTTCTTCATTACTTTGCGATGTAATTTTTGTGAAACCAAACAGGTTTTGGTTTTCCTGAGACCTGTCCCCTAGTTTCCAGAAACAGATTCTTTGCTGATTCACGCCTGACCACTACCAGCCGGCCTGGAATCTGCTCTTTCTTCTCGTTACCGGTCTTCTCAGTCGACTCTATATATTTTTTCACATCGTCCACCACCGGCGGTGGCGCGCTGTCCTTGCCGGACTCGCTCTCCGTCGCGGCCTCTTGAGCCGTCGACAAAACCAGCTTCGGCCAGAGCCTCGAAAACAGATCGTGAGATGAATAAACATCGACGGAGCTGATCTTTCCATTAACCGCAAATGCGTATCCTATGGTATCGCTCTTCCCGGCAACGATCGGCTTGATGTCACGAACATACTGGTCGCTCAGCTTTTTCAATCCATCCGATTCGAGCGTCAACTGCAAACTCGTGGGCGAAGCGCTAGGTACGATCGGTCCAGCGTTTCTCGCCGACGCAATCGACTGGAGCTTGTCTTGAACGTTAGAGACCTCGCGCCAGACATCACTTTGATTTGCATATCCGCTCTTGGTCGCAATCTTGAGACTCTTCCCAGCAATGAGATTGGAGGCTCCAGCAAAGCTCCCTCTCGCCTCCTGCCCGCGTTGAGACCATCTGCCGCTTTCTACACAAAATGAGTTCACAGGAATTTTCTGCGATTTCGGCGGCAAAATCAGGTCGTGTTGCATGGTGCGATCCTGTTGGCCACCCTTGACGATGTCACCAGATTGAATGAACACAGCGACATTGCCAAGATTCTGGACCGTGAGCTGATTGACATTGCCGGTTTCATGCACGACCACTTTCTTGTTTTTAATAGCCTCGTCAAGCGTAATCATTTTCTGTTCCGGCGCAGCATCCTTGCCGTGTATCAGATAAACCGCCAGATTGCCGCTTTTGAATGGACCGGTTACGTTCAATGCGACCCTCTGAGGGACCTGTGCATGTACATTCGTATTTGTGTTGCCTTTCTCCACGGTTTGTGCTGACACACTTGCCGCTGAAA
>CAZISK010001169.1:0-2244 GCA_964541355.1 uncultured Candidatus Obscuribacterales bacterium | reverse complement strand
AATGGGCGAGATATGCACATTGCCCGTGGAAGTTCTGTCAATCAGTACAGAACCATCGATTAGCGCCAATGGCTATCGCAAACTTAAGACCATGAATAAGCTCAAGGTGTTTCAGCTACCATCTGATACACGATCGATTCAAACTGCTCTCAACGAATTGCATCGAGATCGACCGAATATTCGTTTTGAGATTCCGGATAGAGCTGGTCGATGATCAATCAACGAATTCGAGACCGGTTCTCAATCGGTGCTTGCGCTTTTTGTAGGAGTTCCTTCCAGCTAGCGTTATCTGGCTCGGTTGAGATCTTTTCCTTATGCGCTTCGATGCTACATTGATCGCTCAGTTCGGATAGCGTATTTATTTGGTTTATCAAATCAAATGTTTCCTTTGCTAGGGCGGATGGTGAAGACTTCATCTCAGATTCATCAAACCAATCCACTCCGGTTGTTCTGATAAGTGATGTCCTCAGTTCACCTTTAATTTCGGCAGATTTAATTGGATTAAAAACATCTAAAGTCCGCTCCCCTTGTGGGTTGTAGCCACTATAAAATTTCAGCAAAAGCAAGCGGACGTAGTTCGAAGTATTGATTAATCCCTCGGTTTCATTGGGATTGCCAAGATGAGTTCCCAGAATTTTCAGCGTTTCTCTTCTATGGGCGTCCAACGTTCGTGAAATATCGGACTTTATCAATTTGCGATACTCTTCGATCAGATCATAGGGCAACTCATCGGCAAGCTTTTTCGCCTGTTGTAGATTGGTCTCGGCGCTTTTGTTGAAGCCCGCCTCCTGTAACATGTTGCTAAGCAATATTCGACTATGTATCTGCTCTTCGAACCCAACCAGAGCATCATGAGTGTTCTTATAGAGCAGCAACTTTTCCTCTGGAGTGAGGGATTTGCTATGCAGTCTTCCATACCGATCGATAGCCCAATGTTTTTCAGAGCGCAACAACTCTTGCGAACGAACAATATTCTGAAGCGTAGTCAGCTTTTTGTTCGCGTCTAATTCAAGATCGGCGCGCAGTTTCAGTTCTTGTGCGAGTTCAAGCGCTTCTGTCTTACGATTGGGATCCGACCGTGCTTTTGTGAAAGCGTTTGCAACCTGGTCGATCGTAGAAAGCTTCGCGAAGCGGGGATTCAGAGCGCTATCTAGGTCATCCCTAATTGATTCCGTCATCTTCGGTTCGTATCCCCAAACAGCAATTTCGAATAAGGCCTTACTATCAATGGCATTGATTCCCATTCGATCGTTTATGTCACCCGATTGATCGTCAAACTCGGCAAGACCGGTGTGCCTATCAAATGAGTTAATCGTAGAGACGTGTCCAGGTTGGAAAAGGATGACTGGAAAATCGCTTTTCGACCGATTTGCGAGCAATTGTCGTAACTCTTGCTCATTGGAAAACGTAAGAATTCTCGTATCATCACCGCAACTGATTGATCCTCCGATTGAAAGACCGTGGGCTGATTTATTAGTCAGCACTTCGTATATGTCCAATATCTCACTCTTGTTGATCATCGGAGAGTCGACACTTCGGTATCCGTCAGGTGGAATCTTTCCAGGAGGCAACGTCATAAGATCGTCCGTTCTGGGGTTTCTATAGACATAACTCGCTGGGCTTGTTGAGTAATCTTTGAGAAGATCTTGTCCATCCTGGTGGACGAACTTAAAGGAAGCTGTTCTAAATCGTTCGTTGAATTTCTGAAATCGAACTTCAGCTCCAATCAAGGCAAGATATTGGCTTGCAAGCGAACGGATCATATCAGTGGGCGGAACTGTCTTACTGAGAGTTCCTCCTGCAAGAGACTGCTTCTCAACCTCGATATTGCTACCCGCGTTGCTTGTGGTCACACCGTTTAGCGCGATATCTGTGACCATTCGACCTAGGAGAGTCAACTCTTTCTTGTAAAGCAGCTTTTCTAGAACGCCCGTGGCACATGTGTTGAACATGCCCTGATCGATGGTATCGATGTGCATGGCCTGGTGTATGAGTTGTCCGGCAAGGATACATCTGTCGGCATGCGAGGCGACAGCAGACGCCGTTGGGTCGATAAGTCTTTCGAGACTGTCGACAAAATCTAGCTTTTCCGTCGTACCGTAATGCGAACTATTTTCGAACGCTTGCATGTCGTGAATTAGAGCGGCCGGATCACGCAAATACTCGCTCAAATCCTTTTGTGTCTGGAACTGTATCATCAGTTCGTCTCGGAGCCTGTCGACTCTATGCGAAAGCCGAACGCTG
>CAZISK010001168.1:0-2251 GCA_964541355.1 uncultured Candidatus Obscuribacterales bacterium | reverse complement strand
CTGCCTTGAGCTCATCATCTGTAATCAGGTTATCTTGATTTGGATTCACCGATCGGTGGAAGTCCGGATCTGAAAACTGTTCTTGTATACGTTCCATTAGTTTGGAAATCGACATGCCCTCTAGTTGTGAAAGCGAGAGTAAATTGAGATAGATAGTGGCATCCTTCTTCGAGATCCCCTTATTCTGATCTTGAATGCCAAACTCAGTTTCAAGATGTAGGAGCGCAATAGGATTTTCCGCAAGTGTCGGTTTGCTAATTCGCAAAAGACCGACTAGAAGAGCGTCATCGCCCTCTATGTCCGGGTTCCTGACCGCTTCCAAGAGTTCGACATCGCTAATGAATCCGTCCTTGTTTTTGTCGATTCGTTTGAAGTTGTCTTCCAAACGCGTGGCTAGCTTCGAGACGTCCAGAGGCGTTCCTTGAACCGGCTTGAACGGTACCGGATCATCTCCCGCATACAGCGTCTTTTCATTAGGCTGCGCCGGTCTGTCGGGATTTTTCTTATCGTCCACTTTGGCAGGGCGGCCCTCAGTCTTTGAGCCGCCGTCCTTTTTTGCATAGGGATTGTCCACCGGTGGAGAGTCCTGTTTTTCAAGAGGCTTACCTTCGGTAGCGAGCACTCCACTCCAGCGGGCAGAAAGAGCTTCCAGCACATCCTGAAATTCAGAATGCAATCTGTCATTCGATCCCGATTTTTCGACAGTCTCAGCGCTCTCAGATGAACTATCATCTGTCGCCGGATTAAGTAATGCCATATCCACTGCTACGCCGAATCGATGGACCAGCCTATACGTTATTGCTCCAGGCGCCAATAGTCCATGGTGGCTCTCCCACCCTGCTCAAACATAACTAATGATATTGAGATCAATCTTTGGAGAGAACCGGCGGCGGTGGCAGCCCTATTCCATCGCCAGTCGTCTATTTGCGAGCCGGAGGCGAAGCGTCTTCCGGCGGTGGCGCAGTCCGAACCGGTGGTGGCGGCAGCTTACCATCATCGACAACAGGCTCTTCGTCCCTGACCGGGGGTGGCGGCAATGCTGCTGGTTGTTCCGTCGGGGGCTGGACACCATTCTTCGAGGAGGCCTTCAGCTTACGCATGAGCTCCGCTTTCTTCACGAGCTCCTCGGGGACTTCGTTGCGCACCCTATCGACGAACCAGGGATCGACCTTGAGATAGAATTCCCCCTTTGGTTGTTTCAATACGAAGAAATTGGCGCTCGTCAATTTACCAAATTTATAGTCAAGCTTCGCACCATCTTTCATCGTAACGCCGTAGTGAAAAGTTGGATTGGCAAGTCCGTATTCAGGCTTATCTTCCGTTCCGAGCACCTCTGAGATGTTGATACCTGCCGCAGCCGTCAATACATCACCAGCAGTGGTATCATCCAGCGCGACCGACTTACCGGAGTAATTCATATGCCACATCTTGCCATTCTTGGAAAGCGAAAAGTTCGGCAGCTCGACAGAAGAGATCTTTTCCGTATCGAGCTCGGCGATGCTTCTGTCGATCCAGTCTTCCTTGTTGGTGCTCAGCTGCCGCAACGGCACCTCTACTGTATGAACTTCGGTTTCGTTATCAAGTCGCACATGAAGCTTGTTGTGGCCAGCCGTTGACCCGAGGAGAAGCGTGACCACATTTGCCGATTTACTCTTTAGTGTCACCTTCTCTTCGAAATCGTCTGCTTTAAGTCTGAACCGCGACAGTGCATCCTCGGTTGTCGCTACAGGCCAACCTCTAGAAATCGCTTCGAACTTATCGAGCAATCGATTGACTGTCTCACTGGATGCCGGAAAGTTCTGGAAGTCGGGCAATACCCACTTGTCCTTATCCTTGACGATTTTGAGCGTTGCTTTTGTTTTCGTCTCGAAATCGATCTCCGTCACCTGACTCAGATCGGTCTTGATTAACTTTTGGGTGGCTTGTTTAGCACGCTCATTCTCGAAATAGCCAAGCCCGAAAGTAAGCCCGATCTGGGCGAACAATACGATGCTCAAAATGGCTACGGTCTTGTTCATTTCGGCGAGCTCCTCAAATCAAGGATCTTGAGATAGCGCTTGCGAGCGCGCCGTGCAAAAACAGCCCGTACGATCCAGACGATGAACAGCGCCAATAGCGCAATACCGTAGTTGACATATTCAAAAATCATTTGGACGGAATCAGGCAACGGCGTAAGCGGTCTGGAGAAATGTCCGCGTCCCCTGATCGTCAACAGGTCTCTGTCTCCCAGCGCCCAGTCGATCGTGTTGGC
>CAZISK010001167.1:0-2259 GCA_964541355.1 uncultured Candidatus Obscuribacterales bacterium | reverse complement strand
ACTCCCTTTCCGGACATCTGAGTCTGGAGGTTGCTCGCCGACTCGTCAATGATTCGAGCTCGTTCTTGTGCGGCCTCTTTCAAGCGTTCTGCTTTGTCGGCTGCCTCTTCCTTCACTTGCTTTTCGAGCTGCTGAGCACGGGCATTGACACCGTTAATGCGAGCCTGAGTGGCGACCGGGTCGATTGTGGAAATCACCGCCGCCGGTGCATATCTTCGATAGCCGAACGGCGTGCGATAGAGACCATAGCCGTAGGTCGGCACAATTGAAGTTTGAATACTAGGATTGGCAAGCACATCGTTAACTGCAGCATTCTTGTCGGTTTCAATCCGATTTATCTGTGCTTCGGCTACTTGCGCGGAATTCTTAATTTGATCGTTTGTACGTTTGAATGCTTGAGCCTTAGCCTCTTCCGACTGTCGTTGAATTTCGGAATTGGCTTGTGAGCTTGTCGCGGCGTCTGGATTGACACCGTAAGCAATTAGGGCTTTTCGGGAGTAAACACCAATCTGTCCGGTCTTGGACAGGCTGTAGGCTGTTTTATACTCGTCAATGGCCTGCTCGTGTTTGCCTGCATGAACCAGGGTGTTGGCGAGCTGCAGGTGGGCAAGCGCTTCTTCTGATGTGGTCGACGCCGTGGCCTTGTCAGCGCCCGAAAAGACCGCCAGTACGGCAAGTGCCACATAGAATTGCTTACGGTTCGACTTATTCATTCCCTTGCGTCCTCAAGTTGCTGTTCTCTCAACGGGCCGCCGCCTAAAATTAGGCGGGGTCGCCCGCAACCTCGCCAAACGCCACTAGAGGACTAATGCCTTACCAAAAATCAGTATCGTGGCAGCCGTCATTCGATGAATATGATGTATTGCCCGTGGAACGGAAGTAGAATTGGTGCGCGACTCGTGCTAACAGAACTCGATAGGCAGATAAGAAGCTATCTTGTCAGCGAGTTGATGAGACAGTTTGCTTCTTAACGGACACGATCCGTCGCCTGCTAGCTTCCAATGTCGATGGCGCCTTCATAAGCACCTCGGGTAGCCAGTCTTTCAGCTCGCCTTCCATCAGATTGCGCACTGTCTCGAGTACGCGGCCGGCCGAATACGAATCGAGTGCTCGCTGATCGAAATTCAAACCAACGGTCATTATCGATCGTGATACGATTTCGCCGTTACGGACTTCAGGACGCTCTTCAGCGGTGCCGATTGAAAAAGAGCAGGCGCAAAGGCACGGGCAACTCAGGCTGTCGATGCCAAATTTTCCTAATGTGGTTAAACCGAATGTTGCTTTCTGACACTGAAGTCTCATGAAAGGCAGTCGTTTGCCTATTTCAAGGATAAGGGTACGAACGAATGTCGGGAAGAATGAAAAAGCGTTTTGCAAGAACAGCGGATGTACTTCATCGATAGGCTTCTCAGCATGCGCTTTCAATTCTTCTGCAATATCTGCCAATGACTTTTCGAGCGGCGACTCGATTTCACCCAGCAGCACCGTTGCTTGTCCGTCGATCATTCGCTCGACGGTGAAGCCTGCCACAATGGTGTTGTAGGTGACCCGACGACCAAAGGGCAACCATTCGGTTCTGCTCTCTGGATGGATTTTTTGCGCGACCGCAATTGCTTTGAGGAGAATGGCCGTTATCGTTATGTTCTGTCCGGCACGCTTAAGATCCTTTCGCAGAATATCGGCCCATGTCATATCAACGTCGGTGAACATCAGCCCGCCCACGTCACTGCCCACGTGACGAAGCAAGGAAACAATCGTGCGCCTACTTCTAGGTACGTGCGCGATCTCGAAATTTCTCTGCCGAGTAGATTCAGCTGGCATGGCGGTCTTACCCTAATGGGGAATTGTCATTATATGCGCTTTTGGGGACTTTTGTCTGAGCATTACATGATGTTCATAAATCCGAGATTTGGCAAGCATTATGCCACCGCTGACGGTGGCTCTCATTGGTAATTGATCGAGTTTCGCTACCCTGGTCCGCCAGTACTGCAGGCGGTATGTTCTTCAGCGCAAACGCAACCGCTCGGTAGATGCTCGGCACTTAAGACAATGATCGTAATCTGACTGAACCAACTAATGATCTCAGTCAGCTGTAGTTGCGCTCGCTGGAGTCTTGGTTCTTCTAAATTTATGATATTGCAGATTCCTTTAGTATGCTCTCACCTTAATAACTTGTGACGACGAAAATCCGACGGACGCGATAAACAGGGTGATTGAAACAAGACTGAAACAAACTCGAGATTGTGCTGAAACAATCTT
>CAZISK010001166.1:0-2259 GCA_964541355.1 uncultured Candidatus Obscuribacterales bacterium | reverse complement strand
CGGCCAGGTAATGCGAATGTGGGTCGAGACGATGGGTTACATCATCCGCGGCGACTTCGATCAAAAGGAGACCTGGCGCCAGGCCTATATGATCGGCGTCAAATCGTTTGTAGTCGTAGCGATAACTGCGCTCTTCACCGGGTTTGCAATGTCGCTGCAAATCTCACGGGAGCTCGTGCTCTTCGGCGCCGATACCGCCATTGGCGGCGTCGTCTCGCTGGCATTGATACGCGAAATCGGACCGATTACGGCAGGCGTCATGGTGGCAGGTCGTGTCGGCTCATCGGTGGCGGCGGAGCTCGCCACGATGGTAGTCACGGAGCAGATCGATGCTCTCAAAGTCATGCGCGTCAGCCCGGTTCAGTTCCTCGTCGTGCCGCGTTACGTGGCCGGATTGCTGATGATGTCCGTGTTGTCGGTTTACGCGATGGCGATTGGATTGGTTGCCGGCGTCTACATCGCGAGTATGGCTGCCAATCTGCCTGCAGCAACATTCCTCGACTCCGTCAAACAGACAATTCTCGATCGTGACTTCCTCACCCATTTTCTCAAATCGGAGATCAATGCCACCATCGTCATCATGTTTTCATGCGCTATCGGTTTAAACACCAGAGGAGGCGCCGAGGATGTCGGAATCGCAACAACAAGAACCGTAGTCTGGACGATGACTCTTATTTTCGTATTCAACTACATCGTCACGGCCTTGACCTACGCGCCGCGCTAACGAGGACTATCCATGCCGCTTCCGCCCATGCTAGAAATCGTAAATCTCCATAAGTCTTTTGGCGATCGTCATATTCTTAAGGGCATCAGCTTCAAGGTTTACAAGGGCGATATGCTCGGATTAATCGGACCTTCAGGCTGCGGTAAGTCCACGATACTCAAGCTTATCTGCGACCTACTCACGCCTGATAGTGGAGAGGTGGTGCGCTGGTCGGACGAAATCGGTCTAGTCTTCCAGGGATCGGCGCTGCTCAACTCATTAACCGTACGAGAAAATCTGAGGCTGGCTCTCAGACGGCGCAAACTGAAGAACGAGCAGATGGATAACATCATCAAAGAAAAACTTCGCCTGGTTGGACTGATCGACTACATCGACGCCTACCCGACGCAGCTTTCGGGCGGTCAGCAAAAGAGAACCAGTTTTGCCCGCGCTATCGTTAATGATCCGAAAATAATCCTTTACGATGAGCCCACCACCGGATTGGACCCTGTGATGTCAACAATAATCGAAGATTATATGATTGAACTGAGCGAACAGCTCGATGCCGCTTGTATCGTAGTTACTCATCAATACTCAACCTGGACCCGCACAGCCGATCGTGTCTTGCTCATGCATGACGGCACGGCAGTCTGGGAAGGAACCCCCAAAGAAGCCGTTAACACTGAAGACCCCTACATGACGCAATTTGCCCATGCAACAAGAGAGGGTCCAATGCTGTCTACACTCTTGTAAAATCGTAAGGAATACCTGAGGAATCGTGAAAACAGTGACCACTGCCAACCCAAAAGAGACAAAACAGAAAGAGGCGCCAGTCTCCATCAACAGGCCTGTCAACAAGCCGAACATAGAGGTTCGCGTTGGTCTTTTCACATTCATCGCTTTTCTGCTTTTGATGTACGGACAAGCCTGGTTGAAGCAGTTCTCGATTTTGCATCCGCCTCAAAAAATAACTGTTCAGTTCCACGATGTAGCCGGTTTGGCCAATAACGCTCCCGTCAACATCAACGGGGTCAGAGTCGGGACCGTTGAAAAGATCGAGCTGGAAGGCAAGGGACGTGTTCTCGCCCGGCTCAAAATAAAAACAGAAGAGGCCACAGTGCCACAAGGATCAACATTCACAATTCAGACGCTGGGTCTTGTAGGGGCAAAATACATCGAGATTACGCTCCCTGAAGAGAAGCCCGGCGAGGAGCCAAGACCGCCTATCGATCCTGACACGGTAGTGGTCGGCGATGATCCTGTCCGCGTAGAGCTCGTAATCAACAAGATTGCCACCAACTTGAATCGCATGATTGGCCGAATCAGCGACGAGTCGACGCAATCGGGATTGGCTGACGCTCTTCAACACTCGGGCGAGACCATCAAGAACATCAACGAGGCCGCCAACAAGCTCAACAAAAATATGGACAAGATCTCGGACCTGACAGAAAGCGTCAAATCGACTTCGGTCAAGTTCGGGAATGTGGCGGGCAGCGCGGACAGCTTCTTCAAGCAAGGCAAGAACACGCTCATCGGCTATTCCGACTTGAGCAAGG
>CAZISK010001165.1:0-2260 GCA_964541355.1 uncultured Candidatus Obscuribacterales bacterium | reverse complement strand
GGCATTGCATGCTCAGGAGGTAAATGCAGCCAGAATTGAGATTGACCCGGCTGGCGCGCCTTCAATCGTTGTCGAAATTTCTGGAACTATTGTTCAAGGTGACGCCGCCAAGCTGCTACTGATTGTGAGGGCTCTCGGCGGAAAGCTTCTCGGAATTTCACTAAATAGTCCGGGTGGGTCTGTAGGCGAAGCGATGCTCATGGCAGATGTTGTGCGCACGGCAGGGCTTCAGGCGAGCGTACAGGCAGGTGGATCTTGCGCAAGTGCCTGCTTTTTTCTCTACCTTGCTGGAGCACACAGATCCGCCTCTGGCAGGGATACGGCCTCACGCGAATTTGACCAGCTGAGACAAATTGGTATTGAGTCTAGTGGTTTCCTTGGGGTGCATCGCCCGTTCGAAGCTACGATGCACTCCACAGACAATCGGCAGGAAACGGTCATGATTGAAGTGACGAGATACTTGGAACGCCACTTCGTTCCCCGTCAAATCATCGACATCATGATGGCGAGGCCATCGAATAACATTTACTGGCTGTCGAAATCCGACATTGAAAGTATTGGGTCTTTCCCGCCACAGGTTGAAGAGTTCTTGATTCAACGATGCGGCTACACACGGCAGCCACCCAATGTGCTGTTGGATAAAACTGCGGCCAACTACGCGCAAGAACGGGAAAAATTCATCCAGTCGATTGCCTGTGTTCGCACTGAGCTTGAGCAACACAGGAAGCGCGGATTTCAGCGGATCAATGGGGATTGGAACCCGACCTTCCGATAGGGAGCGTGCATATGAAATCAGCTTTCTTTCTCGCACCGCCCGTCCACCAAAACATCGCCTTGACCAAGTTGATTTTGCATTTGGTACGTTTTTGGGCCTTTTCAGTCGCAATCTGTTGGATTCCATACAGCACATTTGCCGGCCCCGTTGCGGGCACAGGTACGTGGGAGTCCACACTGCGAGCCCGTGATCTCGATGGCAATCAGCTCACTGTCGAAGGGTACTTCGATACGGTCCTGAATGTCACCTGGCTGGCCAATGCGAACTATGCTGGTGGGGCGATGACTTGGACCGAAGCCAACACATGGGTCGCGTCGTTGAACATGGGTGGAATCGGTGGTTGGAGACTTCCCCGGGTCACTGACACTGGCGCACCTGGCTGCAACTCTTCGTACGGAGGCTCGGACTGCGGCTACAACGTCCAGACGATGGATGGCAGTCAAATTTTTAGCGAAGCTGCTGTCATGTATTACCTGACTTTGGGGAACCTGGCCTGGTATGACACTGCGGGTATTGGCGTCATACCGGGTTCCGGTCTAGTGAATACGGGCGCGTTCGTCGGCATTCAAAATGACGCGAGCGTCTACTATTGGTTATCGGGTGGTGGTACAGAACCTCGCCTGGATCGCAGCGATCATGAGTGGGTTTTTGAGTTTGCCGGCGGTACTCAAGGCCTCGCCGACGAGGCGGTCGAAAGGTACGTTTGGGCTCTTCACGATGGCGATGTTGGTGCCTCAGTCATTCCGGTTCCGGGCACCCTACTGCTCGTCAGTCTTGGGTTGCTATTTCTCGCAATGTTTCGCGGCAGATTTGTGTTGACTGTAAGTCACATGCGGTCAGTAGTTGCCCAGTTCGTCCGATGGGGCTTGTTGGGAATGAGTCGACCACTTTCACGGTCGAATCGGTATCGAGCCTGACGCCAGCCCTATCGCTTGCATGTCGGCCACTCAACGCGGTCGTCCCAGCGACACCGTGCCCCGGTGCTTGCACCTTCGTCAGCCTGCTCAAGCGTGGGCCCGATACACCCCTGAATCCCGCTCCGGATAGCTCTCGTACACATGCTCGAACAACGCAGAGCATTTCTGCGCGAACAGCGGGCGGTCGTAGGCCGCGGGAAGCGTGTCCAGCGTGTCTTCGATGGCCAGCTTCAAGGTCGATCTGGCGGCTGACTTCTGCCGCCAATTGAGCACCAGCAACTGGTTCAACCGAGCGAGCAATGCCTTGGCGACCTTTTTGACCTCGTCTCGCTCTGCACTGCTCAGCTCTGGTGCTGGCCGCGTCAGGATGTCGAAGATGACCAGCTCTTCCTCCGTGAGGTGTTCGCGAACATGCCGCTCCTCCTCTTCGTCGAGGCTGTTCGAGAGCTTCAGCAGCTCCTCGAAGAGCTGCTCGATGTTGCGGCTTCCGTTGTTGTAGCTCTCAATCAGCGCCTCGAACTTCTCGGTGAAGTCGGCGCGCGTCCGGTTCAGTCGGACGAGGTTTTCC
>CAZISK010001164.1:0-2260 GCA_964541355.1 uncultured Candidatus Obscuribacterales bacterium | reverse complement strand
GGTGTCTTCTTCATCATTCCTGGTACCAGAGTCTATGGTGGCATGATTGTTGGAGAAAACAGCAGAGCCCAGGATCTGAGCATCAACGTATGCAAGACCAAGAAGCTGACCAACATGCGCGCCGCAAGCGGAGAGGTTCTCGTGGCCTTACAAGCTCCAATCGAGATGAACCTCGAGAAATGCCTCGAGTACATTCAAACAGATGAATTGGTCGAGGTAACTCCGGTCAACGTCCGAATGCGCAAGCGCCAGCTCAAGGCCAAGTAAGACCGGTTCAGAAGCTTCGTCTCGAAGTGAAACTCGCGAGAACGACGCACCACTGGGTGCGCCGGCGTCTCGCCGGCATCTAAAGGCCGTGATCGAAAAAACAACCTTCGACGTGGAACGTCAACGAGAAGCTGATTGGCGCAGGTGCTCCGCCGCAGGTGCTCCGCCGCATCTACTTTGCCCGCCTAATATGCCCGCCGGCCTGCTCCAACTTCTCTACAGCCTCACTTCTCGAAACCTTGAGCAAAAGCATGACGATTGCGGTTTTTGCGTGCCAATCCACTTCGGAAAGTGCGTTCTCGCACTGCTCAGAAGGCGCGCCCGTAGCCTGTTGTACGATTCGAATGGCGCGCTTGCGCAGTTTTACATTGGTGGCTTTGACGTCGACCATCAGGTTTTCGTAAACCTTTCCCATTTTTACCATTGCCGCTGTGCTTATCAAGTTCAACATCATCTTTTGCGCAGTGCCGGCCTTCATACGAGTAGAACCGGTCAAAGGTTCCGCGCCGGTAACTGCGTCCAGACAGATATCACAATGCTGCGAAAGCACTGACCCACCAACGTTGACAATCGACGCAGTCGCACAGCCGAGCTCACGAGCAAACTCCAGCGCTCCGATCACATAAGGCGTACGTCCGCTGGCCGCTATTCCAACAACGACATCTTTAGAGGACAAGCCGCGATCCTTCAAGTCGATTCGGGGCTGCTCCCGATCGTCTTCCGCTCCTTCGATGGATGAAACAAGTGCGGCTTCTCCACCAGCGATTATGCCTTGAACCATATCTGGTGCCACACCGAAAGTAGGCGGACATTCGCTTGCATCGAGAACGCCCAGTCTTCCGCTGGTTCCGGCGCCGACGTAAATTAGCCGGCCGCCCTTCTGCATCCGATCAACGACAATATCGACGAGAGTTGAAATCTTCTCTAGCGTGGGGTCCACCGCCGGCGCCACCAGATGATTCTCTCCATGCAAGGTCTTTACCAAATCAGTTGTAGACAGATTATCCAAACCCATCGTACGCGGATTGCGCTGCTCCGTGTCTAATTTTGATAGGTCTTCACCAAGCGTGATGTCCTTTGAAGTCATTGCAGTGTGCCCCGTATCTAGCGAAGCTCATAGTCTACCGACGTTGAATCGCTTAGACAAGACACTTGCGCGCAGGCGGCAACAAGTGGCAACAGTCACGGAAGACGACGCAGCTCAGCATAGATAGGATCAGCCATCTGGGGATGACCTGCTTGATTTAAGATATCCGCATGGGTTTGCAATGCCATTTTCAACGAATCTATGTCGCTGTTTGGCGCAGCACGAATCACACGCACCGCCAGTTCGATTTTCGACTGAGCCTGAGGCAAGTCCTCAGACAGCATCAAGGCTCGCGCGCACTCTACGAGCTCATTGCCGGTCTCTACATCCTTATCTCCGAGATTCTTCAATTTGATATCGGATGCGGATAGATACATTTTTGCTGCGCCTTTGAATTTACCAAGTGAACCTTGGTTTAGCAGCAAACTGAGTCTAGGGTCGGCAGGTAAAATTGCGCGCAGCAAGCCTCCAGTGTCAAAATGCGTAATAGTCTTCCGGAATAGTCTCTGTCGGTCGCCAGTCGATCTCTCCACTCTCGGCGCCGTTATATCGCAGAAATACACCGGTCATAACGTCCTTGTTGAGCGCCGGTACCTGCCTTTTGCTTGCAATGACGCGGTGCGCAGCTTCGTTGGCATCGAGCTCGTCAGACTTCACGAGCCCGATTACTAGAACAAGGATATGCTTGCACAGCGCACCACGCAGACCGCCGCAAGGGTTGAGATTTTGCGTGCAGCAAGCAAAACTACCTTCAACACCCAGTTTGCATGCATAGACCAGATCAACATCAGTTTGGCTCTTCACGATACCGACCACACCCGAATCGTTTTGCTCCGAGAACAGCTTGAATGTATCCTTCTTCAGCATGCTCAACGCCTTATCGACGCGCGCTCTATCATAGTCGGA
>CAZISK010001163.1:0-2261 GCA_964541355.1 uncultured Candidatus Obscuribacterales bacterium | reverse complement strand
GTTTCAGTTCGTCGGTAAATATAGTCTCGGCTCTGGCGTAATCGCCCATGTCGAGCGCGCGTTCGCCGTCTCCGTTCGGTACGGCATATGTAGACGCGGCTGCGCCCTGGACGTTAGCTGTCTGGGATTGCGCCTCCGGCATGCCGAAAGAGAGCAAGGTGATAAGTAGAAGTGTGAGCTTAGTTCGCGGCATGAAAGAAAACCATAGTCATCGAAATCGTCATCAGTTTATCGCAAAACAAAACCTGGCAGAGTACGTGCTCTGCCAGGTTTTTCGAGATGTCACTAGATGACCGCTCGAACGTCCGACACGTGGAATCTATCTTACTTGTCTTTTGGTTTTACTACAGCCATTTGGTTCTCTTTATTATCAATTCGCCAGATATTCTCGGCGCTTGTGTGTGCCCGTATTCTCAAATACTTATTAGGTACATGCACCGCCACCATGCCGTCCGGCTTCAGGTCTGCCCAAGGCAGCCCACCTGCTCCGCCAGTCGGAGCTTGCTTGTCGTCGCAAGCGTAGGCAAGCTCGAGTGTATCGCCAGGCATTATCTGCGTCTGCATCTCCGGGACTTGAATTACATCGAGGACCTTGTAAACAGCGAGGCACTGCTTCTCCGTTTTTTTTCCGGCTTTCGAACTCAGGTATTCCACCGAAAATTTTGTGTCCGTGGAGTCTGTGAAAGATTTGGAGTCATCTGCTTGAGCCATTAGACCAGAGGATGACACGAAGAGGGTGGCCGAAAGCGTTGCGATGATGATTCTGCGATCGAATTTCACGGTTGTGTTCCTCTTTTTTGCTGAACGCATACTCTGTTCCCCGCAATAAAATTCAAATTCGCTAGTGTCTGATAAAGGTAATTGTCAGTGGCTGGTGGGGCGCTGACTACGCTATCGTATTGCCTTGGTCGGCTGAGCTATCCAGAGATTCGGTGGCATTCCTATTCTTCAAGGCCGTCCGTTTGGTGTTGCGCGAGAACTTGGTCAGTGACGGTCCCGCAAGTATCTGACAGTCTGAAAACTCTGCTTGGCATAACAATTGCCATATATGTAGTAGTAATGTTCGTCATCGGTCTGGTGGCAACGAAGAAGGTCGAGGATACGGAGGACTACATTGTCGCCGGTCGGCGGCTGCCGCTCTTCCTTGCCTGGTCAACCATTCTTGCTACCTGGTTCGGTGCGGGGACTGTTCTTACCGTATGTACCGAGGTATCGAAGAAGGGACTGGAAAGAGCCGGGCTCGATCCGATCGGCTCTGGGTTGTGTCTGATCATTGCCGGGATATTTTTTGCAAAACCGCTGTGGAACATGGGTCTGCTCACGCTTTGCGATTTTTTTCGGCGGCGCTTCGGTCCGCGGGCAGAGGTCCTGTCGGCTCTGGTGATGATTCCCAGCTATTTTGGCTGGATTGCAGCGCAATTTGTGGCATTGGCACAGGTCTTTGCCCTGTTCTTCAACTTGCCGGTAGAGGTGGGTGTACTTTTGATTGCCGTATTCGGCACAGGCTACACCCTGCTTGGCGGCATGTGGGCGGTCACGCTTACCGATGCCGTGCAAATTTCTCTCGTTTTGGTCGGGTTAGTAGTGCTCACTTTCAACGTCTTGACCGGCCTCGGTCATGGCGATGCTGCTGTTGGATTTAACGGAGTTATTGATACTATCAAAGCCACGTCGCCGGAAAAGCTCGTGTGGATTCCGATGGAGACGCCAAGCCGCTTCTGGGACTGGATGGCGATATTGTGTGCCGGTGCGCTGGGCAATATTCCAGGGCAGGATTTGATGCAGCGCGTTTTTGCTTCATGGAGTGCGGAGACTGCTCAACGCGCCTGTATTCTCGCTGGCGTCGTCTACATTTTGTTCGGACTCCTGCCTGTGCTCTTGGGATTGGTCGCCGCCGCATATTACAAAGATCAGGTTTCGGAGTCTGTTTTGCCTTA
This sequence comes from uncultured Candidatus Obscuribacterales bacterium, assembly GCA_964541355.1. Classification (GTDB taxonomy): domain Bacteria; phylum Cyanobacteriota; class Vampirovibrionia; order Obscuribacterales; family Obscuribacteraceae; genus JADYXR01. The sequence goes on along the minus strand of CAZISK010001163.1, from coordinate 324 downwards.
TCTGGCCAATGCTTTTCTCCACCCGGTCATGGCGGTAATTTTCGTTGTGGTAATTATGTCGGCAGTGCTTGCCACCATCACCAGTGCCATCCTTTCTCCGGCGACGGTGCTTGCGCAGAATCTGCTTTTGAAACTGCCGTTCGTGACAATGCCGGCACTCACTCTTAATCGCTGGTGCGTTGTCTTTATTGCTGTCGCCAGTCTGGCGATGGCATACTCTGGACAGGGCGCCTTTGCATTGTTGGAAAATGCCTACTCTGCGACGATGGTTTCTTTATTCGTACCACTGGCATTCGGGCTCTACACACAGCCTCGCAACGAGAA
>CAZISK010001162.1:0-2269 GCA_964541355.1 uncultured Candidatus Obscuribacterales bacterium | reverse complement strand
TTAGCTGCGATCTCTGCATAACTCAGTCCTTTTATCTTATCCACGAATTCTTCTCCAGAACGGTGGGCGACATTAGCGATTAACCTACTCATTTTTTTGAACCTTTCGAATAGTGCCGAAGCTCAAGGTGGACTCCGGACGGACTAACGGGCGGATCGCGCGGTGCGGCGAAACCTCACTCACACCGAATCGCTCGAAGACATTGTCGACCTAGTTCACGATCAAACTGACCGCGTATTGGTGGTACTTAGTGACCTATCACCAAATTCGAGGACGAACCGACAATTACGAGAATTTGTCGACCCGACGATCAACAGACCCCAAACGAATCGGGTTTACTCGAAAACTTATTGTCCAAGCGCGATTTGTGTTGACGAATACCTGTCTCATAACGAAAAGGAAGTGTTTTTACCCTAGCTCTACAATCTCGAGCTACTATTCTCTTAACGGACTCCGCCCACACAGATTAGCTCTAGCCCCCAATCAGGACACGCTCTTGGTCTTTGCATGTGTGGCGGACGCAAATATCCAAATCGCGTAAATGCCCAAATTGACTAGCGCGCATACTCGCGGACTCCAAGAAGTTCAGACGGTGGCACTTTGTTCTTGATAAAACGCGTTTGTTCCGGTCACCTACCTAGACTATTTTCAGTCAGTATCCTGTGGGAGTCGAACCCACGACTTGCCTTCCGGCAAGCGCTCTCCTACAGAGCAGGACAAACCATCGAACACTAAGCCCTAGCCAGGCGGAGGGTGCTTAGACCGTCACTTCCGCCCGTGCGGAGAGTCGTTTGTGCGTCAAACTTGCAGCCCACTCGACGTACTTCTTGAGAGACTGGTTCGCTGAATCGTAGCCATCACGTGCGAACTCGTTTGCCGAAGTGTACGGATTGCTGGAATTCTGTGCCAGGAAGAAGCCGTGGTAACCAGCTTGCAGATTGGTCAAGTGAGCACCGTAGAGTTGGCGAATCTCCTGCGAGAACTCCGGATCGAGCCCTTTCAATGTTGGCTTGAGCTGCTCCGTGAAGAATCTACGCTGGCGAGCAACAATGTTGCTCGTGGGCTCTGGCTCTTCCGGCGAATACAGACTCTGGACATACCGGGTCGCCGTGGTGGCAGTTTTTGTGTAAATCCTTGAACGAATGCAATGCGAGGAAGTTACGTTTACCTTAAGCCTGCGGTAGCGCCTGTAGCTACTCGGTCGTTTAGTTCTCTCGTGGTCTCTAGGAAGTGCTTCATCGCCTATCTGAACTGGCTTTTGGGCGGGTGTTTGAGCTGGGCATCACAATATCAAGACAAGTGGTTTCCACACTGAAAGTACCAACTTGTTAAAAAGTGTTCATGTCAGTGGACTCCATCAAATTCATTCGGTGGACTTCCGATTTGTCTCGCGGACGGAACCAGAAACGTTGAGCGGCACATGTGACTTCAAACAACCAGCACCATCAGCGGTGCAATGCATCAGTGATCAACAGACGAGCAAAACTGTTGTCTTTAGTTTTCGACGGGCAGATATCGCTCCGGGTCAACACCTAACTTTGCGGCCAATAGATCCTTTTGCGGCAAACAAAAGTCAATGTGGGGAAGCCCAGGACCGATATGGACGAAGTCCACTTCCCATCCGGCGTTACGGAATATTTGTGCGGCTTCTCGATACTGGTCTCGGACTTCAAGCGGCGTGATGTAATTCAGGACCGATGTTAGCAGATGACCCGCTGCAGTCTTGCTGATACCCTGAAGAACAATATTCCTCAAAGGATCCTGTTGGTTCGGTAACTCAGGAATCGCCATAATCCAATCTTTCGCGAATTCGTATTGATTGTCAAAATGCCGATCGACTGGAGTTCTCTTCATCAGAAAGGGTAGCTCCTTGTGCGGCCAATTCTCGCGCAGAATCCAGATGTCGTGATCCGTAGAACCGCTTCTGACGCTTACGACATACAGCGCCATCATTGCTGTTCGAAGCTGATCGATCAAACAGATAAAGTTGTTCCTGAAAGTTTGCCAGTCCGAAGCTGAACAGAAGTCGGCTTCCACTACACAGGCAAAGCGCCTCAGTTCTGCTCGGTGTTCGCAAACCAAGTTGTAGACTTTCTGCGACCACAGTTTTTCTGTCCCTTGCGTAAGCTGATAAACAGTATACTTTCGGGCTTCTTTGAGTTTCAGTTCATAGTCATCAGCATTCTGTTTGAAGGCTACATCAGAATGCAACCATTCGCTGAATGCCTGATTGGTATAACCAATTAGCTGACACAGCACGGCGATCGAT
>CAZISK010001161.1:0-2271 GCA_964541355.1 uncultured Candidatus Obscuribacterales bacterium | reverse complement strand
TCCGAAACCATGGCAAGGCACCGCCCGTGGTGCATACGCCGAAATGAAATCACCGATTTATCCTGCTGTTCGCCTTCGCTCACAGGATTGAAAAAAGAATGACGAACATGCGCACATGCTGCTCGCACATTGACCGTCGCCGGGGGCTCGCCAAGCGACCTGGAAGGCTCGTGCTGCCGCTGGTGGCTCGACGCCAGGCTCTGTCCCAACATGGCAACCATCGCCAAAAATATCCGCCGAGCGGCGAAGTATTTTCGCGATCTGATTTGCCTGGAACCCGGACTGCAGGGAGCTATCGCTGGATCGTCCATTTACGCGTTAACGATGAAAGGTTCTGGCATGCGAGACTTTGCTGCCGCCGATAACAACTACAAAGTAATTGCAAACAGCGCAATGGGCACGGGGTGTGGCTTGTAGCGGGATGTTATCCTGCTTTAACCTGCCTCGCCATGTGCACTGCTCGATTTCCGAGACAGGGCTTATCGGCTAAATGCTCCCTTGTGAATCACTTCCGGACATCGAACTAGAGAAGCTTAGCTGGCGATATCACCATCACCTGATGAACTCAGTGCGCCGCTCGTTCATCGGAAGAAGTGTGCTTCTAATTCCAGAGGAGAGAAGTCGGATCGTGCAGCGCTTCCGCGAATAGGTTGGGACTTATCTGTTTAAAGACTCAATCGACATAGAACTGACTTCCGCCGGGTTTTGGCTTCAATGCATACTTGACGAACCATCACGAATAGCCGTTCTACGTCAACTTTACTCCATTTGTCACCACTTAGGCTTGGCTCAATAGCAATCCAGCGGGATGTGAGACCGGGTAATTCCGCGTCGCTTACAGCCGCAACTGCTGAGACAAAGTCATCGTGAAATTTGGTGACAGCACACTCTGCTCCTATGACCGATGGATAAACCAGCTTAAAATGCTTGTAGTAACTTTCCTCCAACCGAGCAGACTTTGCAGCGATGTTTGCGAGCATGGACTTCGTCGCATCGTCCAAGTCAACTTCGTTCCGAGCCTCAGTCCCCGCATCACCTTCTTCATCCGAGACAGACGGGATCACCGGCGCAGCACGCTGAAGAATGAATCTTTCGTTTGCTGCCGGATCGCAGATTTCACCGAAGAGTGACAGGAGCGACAGCTGTTTGGATTCATCAAAGGCAGGTACCAACACACCAGCCTCGCCATTCAAAGCAAGGTTGCAAATTTGCTGGGATTCTCCTTCGTCGGCTACAAATAACTGATAGATTTTACTCACTGTCTGATGACCTCAAGAGGGGTTGCCTAGTGCAACGATTTCCTCCAGTTCCGTCAATTCATAGGGACAAAGTTATAGGTTACTCCTATTCCGTACCCATATTTGGCGTCGTACAGTCGCTGATGCGATCTACCGTCCCAGTCCTGATTCGTGGTGACATCCCACCACACATCGAGCGTGGGCGAATATATGTCAGGACCAGGGAGACCTTGGCCAGTCGTACTTAACTTTTGGCGTAGTTCTGGGTCGGCATCAATCATCGATTTTACTAACCCATCTATCATCGTCCCCATTACTCCGCGAGTTAGGGCACCGCCACACACGCGCTGGTAAGCTCTCACTATTTTCTTTGCTTCTGTTAGAAAGTCGTCGAGTCTTTTAGACAATCTGTCCACCTCATCGCGTTTGGCTTGAGACCATCTGGATGGATCCGGCAACCCTCTTGAAGGTCCAAGCCTGACAGTTAATCCAGACGGGTCGCTCAGTAAAACAGGGTCATTGGTTACATAGTTATAAAGGTTCGGACCCTCGCTCTCACCGAGCGGATCTCTGCCAAGCCAGCATCCGAGAACCGGGTTATAAACTCTGAACATCGCGAGATTGAGCCCGCTGCGCGAATGCATGTACAGTCCAGCGAAACCGAAATCAGGTGTAGTGCTTTCGGTAAGCACCGAAGCTCGCCCGTACGGGTCAAATGATCGGTCAGATACCGACGCCCCGCTATTGTCAGTCATTGTGCGGACTGAACCCAAGTGGTCGCGACAGTAGAAGAAGTTACTAGAGCCGTTGCGTTGCCCCCGCGAGAAGAACTGCTTGGTGACATTTCCGCTGCCGTCGCGTTCTTCGCCGCCGATGAATTGCTTCGTACTAGTCACGCTGCCGGAAACTGTCTCAACAATCTTCACCCTTCCGCCGGTCGGCCCGTAGACAAACTCCGATTTATTATTGATCCCGGGGTAAGTGATCTTTTTGAACGCGTGCGCATCGCCGGTGGTGCCAAGGTGCAGCGGCG
>CAZISK010001160.1:0-2281 GCA_964541355.1 uncultured Candidatus Obscuribacterales bacterium | reverse complement strand
AAGCGCGACCATTTTTCTAAAAGTTTGATATTGTAGTGTTGTTACGAAGGGTCCTGGGAGAGCGAGAGGCTGTCCACTAAGAAGCTCAACCCCCCGTTTCAAAATCGACCCTTCAATCTCTCAAAGAATCGTCTGTACATACAAATAAGCGAGGTCACAGATTGCGTGGTCCGCTAGGCTGCGTGCATATCTGCGCCAATAATAATGTTTCAAACTCTTGGACTACAAGAATTGTATTTGGGTTGCTTTGGAATCGGCTTTCTGATGGTCGCCGGATCTTTTCTTCTGACCGGGGGACGCCATAAAGCAGGTAATCATCGCGGTCCTCGTTTGACTCACATGCGCTCCGGTCATGGAGCAGGTCACTCTCATACAGGCGCGAACAGCGCCCGTTTTGCTCGAGTAGCTGGTTCCAGAGGCGACGGTGTCAGGCATGGTGCATCGACCAGAGCCGGTCATGCGCGCGCTGGTGGACATGCAAAAACCGGCTCCGGTTCGCATGGACAGGCGCGTGGTGTAACAGCAAAGGCAACCAGCGGCCACGGAGCCGACACATCTGGTGTCGCTCAGGAAGCTGGCTCGGAGCTTTTCATAAATGCCTCGAGGGAGGTTGAGACCGAAAGCAGTTTCACTGAGCAACTTTATTTCTTTGCAATGGGAGTTCTCAATCCGATGGCGCTGGCTATGTGCATATTCTTTTTCGGCGCTTGCGGCTTGATTGTGACTAGATATTTGCCTGGAATAGGTGCAACCAGTGTGATTCCGGCGGGTGTGGCAGGCTTGCTGTTGACTATGGTCATACAGAGTTGTCTGGGCTGGTTCGCGTCGAAACTCGAGAACTCAGTCGTCAACCTGCTGGAAGATGCGATCGGCTCGGTAGGCGAAATTACCGTCTCGATAGCAACCGGTAAGACCGGTGAGGTTATGTTCGTATTAAATCAGGGACGGCGCAACTATGCCGCCAAAGCACTTGATCCGGCGGCGGAAATCAAAAGAGGTACGAAAGTCTTAATCGTAGACAGAGAAGAAAACTTGATGTTCGTCCAGCCCTTCGACGAGCTGTATGTTGACGAATCCGATCGATAGTAGATTTCAAATTAGTGAGGAGACAACGCTTGCTGATAGCGGCGCTTGCCTATGTTTTGCAAGGAGATCAATAAGATGGAAATTGTAGTTTATTTACTGATAGCCGTTGTTGTTATTCTGGCATTTTCCACGATGTGTTCGTTGTATCAAAAATGCGGACCCAATGAGGCGATGCTGATTTCAGGGGCAGTATCCGGTACGGCGGGACACAGATTCAAGGTCATACAGGGCGGAGGCACGGTGGTATTACCATTGGTGCAGCGCAAAGACTTGCTTAGTTTGGAAGTAATGACTATCGATGTTCGTACAAATGCACCGATTATAACCATGAGCGGTGTTCCGATCTTTGTAGAAGGGGTCGCACAGGTAAAGGTCAGAGGTGAGGCCGACGCGATTGCGACTGCGGCAGAACAGTTCCTCGGGAAAGACACTGATCAGATCGCCAATATTGCCCATGAGACCCTTGTCGGTCATCTGCGGGCGATACTCGGCACTATGGAGGTAGAAGAGCTGATCCTCAGCTTCGAAGCGTTCGCTCAAAAGGTCCAGGAAGTGTCTATCAATGATCTGGCGAAAATGGGTTTGACAGTGGTCTCCTTCACCATAAAAGAGATTCGTGATGAAGTCGGATACATAGACAACCTTGGCAGAGATCGTACTGCTGAGATAAAACGAAACGCAGACATTGGCGTGGCTAATAAGGCAAAAGAGACCTCCATCGCACAGGCGATCGCTCAATCAGAAACGGCGGTGGTACAAGCGGAGCGTGCTCAACAAGCAGCCAAAGCCAAGATTTTGGCGGAGACACAAATTGCTGAAGCAAATAAAACCATGGAAGTAAGCAAGTCCGCATATCAATGCGAAATTGCCAAGAGTCAGGCGGTGAGCGATTTGGCTTACGAAATAGTTAAAGCGGAGACGGAGCAGAAGCTGATTGAAGAACGCCAAAAGATCAAGATCGTAGAAAATGAGAAAGAAGTTGAGCTTCAGAAAGTCGAGGTATTCCGTCGTCAGGTTATGCTGCAAGCTGAAGTGACGAAGCCGGCGGAAGCTGAGCAAAGCCGAATTAGAATATTGACATTGGCGGAGAAGGAAAAACGGCAGATGCTGGCTGAAGGAGATGCTCAGGCTGCGCGTATCAAAGCCATCGCAGAAGCAGAAGCGAGGCGCGCTCTGGCGCTAGCCGAAGCCGAGG
>CAZISK010001159.1:0-2290 GCA_964541355.1 uncultured Candidatus Obscuribacterales bacterium | reverse complement strand
GGATCAGATTTCTAATCTTACTATTCACGGAAAAAATGGAGCAATGCTACCATTGAGCGCCATTGCCGACATCAAACAGGTTCGTGGAGAAAGCGAGATTCATCGGGAGAATCAGCAGCGTTATGTATCAGTGGAAGCGTCGGTAGAAAAACGCGATCTGGGCTCGGCAATTGAGGAGGTCCGCGTCGCTTTATCCAAGATAAATGCACCCAAGGGCACGAGTCTCTCGATCGGCGGTCTCCATTCCAGTCAGAAAGAATCGTTCACACAATTGCTCCTGGTCTTAGTACTGGCAATAACGCTCGTTTACCTAATGATGCTTATCCAATTTCGATCGTTAGCACAACCGCTGGCAATCCTTTCGATGTCACCTCTCAGCCTTCTTGGAGTCGAAGCGGCGCTAGTATGGACAGGGACGCCATTGAACATATCTTCATTCATGGGCGTCATTTTGCTCGTCGGTCTAGGCGTAAAAAACGGAATCATCCTGCTCGAATACTCTAATAGACTTCGTGCAGGAGGAATGTCTATTGAAGAGTCATTAATCGAGGCGGGCCAAATAAGACTTCGTCCGATCTTGATGACGACGCTCTGCACAATTCTCGCGTTAATGCCGCTTGCCCTCGGTCGTGGTCCGGGAGCGGAGCTTCATCGTCCCCTTGCTATCACAGTGATTGGCGGATTGTCGATCTCGACGTTAACAACCTTGCTATTCGTACCGATTATAGATTTATTGCTATGCCGTCTTAACATCAAGTCGAGACGGCATCCGCAAAACGATTAGGCTGCGGTCTGACACATAAGTCCGCGCAAATTGTTATCGATCATTCCGGAGCCTTTAAGGGCTCACCCATTCGCAACAGATACCAATCACCCTTATGATTGACTATCTGCGCCGACTGATGCAACCATTCGGTGCGTACCCGCACCAGACTTTTCGAGGAGACTAAGATGTAACGCGGTGATTTCGTATTGGCGATGAAATGCAAGAAGTCATCCTCAGTCTCGACTTCAAATACTTTTTTCAGAGCGTAAAAAGCTGAACCTGGTTTGGACGTCCCATAGATCGCAAGACTTGCATCTTTGAAGCTAGCCGCCTGCCTGAGAAGCTTGTGCTGGGCTACTAGATTACGACGATAAAGAATCATGGTGCCTAGTGGAACAAGGGTGGCGCAAGCAAGATAACAACTTGCAACTAATATGCATACGGACATTCGAATTTTCGATTTGAGAACCAGGGCACCATACAAAATGATTCCCACGGATAACATTGTTATCGAGGCAAACACCAGCGGCTTCAGTGCTATTGATTCTTTCACCAGTGGCGGTACGACGACGAAGGTGATGATGGAACCAATAACAAAGATTGACACCGTCCACTGAATGACCGATTTTTTTCTTAACCGAATAACCGTATCCAGGTAACATCCGGCGATTATCGCAATTGCAGGCGCCGTTGGAAGTAGATATGTGGGGAGCTTGGACGCGGCGACGCTAAGAAGTGCCAGTGTGCCAAGCGTCCAGATGAATGCGGCAATCAGCAGTTGAGCGCGGAGATTAGTCGAAAAACGCTTCCGCTTAAGACGAAACAGGATGGGAGACTGCAACAATAGCGTCGTCCACGGAAAGAAACCACCGACTATGTACGGGACGTAAAAGTACCAGGGATAAACGTGAGATGCGAATTTACCTGAAGCCCGACCGAGATTCTGTTCGATGAAAAAAGCCTGGGTAAAGTCACCATGAGTAACGATGTGCTCAACGACAAACCAGGGAAGCGCCACTGCAGCCAGTGTTAGTACTCCCAACAGCGGGTTGAGTCTCTTTACCAGTCCGAAAAATGAATTTAGATTTTCACTGGCGAAAATAAGGTATCCGCCTATTCCGATTGCCATCACAATCAAGCTGATTGGGCCCTTGCACAAAAAAGCCAGGCTCAATGCGATGTACGCTAACCACAATAATGACGAGCTCGCACCGTTGGCGACTGAAAATAACGACAAAATGCTCACGGTGGTGAGCAACATAAGCGGCACATCGGTCAAGGCCATATGCCCTGTCACGACAAAGAGCGGCATCGTCAATAAGGACAAGGCTGACAATAATGCTGCCCGAAAGTTCAAGAACGGCCTTATCAGGGCGAAGAGCACGGCAACAGAGACAATCGCACAGAGCGCCGATGGCAGCCGAGCTGCGAAGGTGCTCACGCCGAGTGCCTTATAGCTCAATACTATGAACCAATAGATGAGAATTGGTTTGTCGTAGAACGGCTCATAGTTAAGATATGGAG
>CAZISK010001158.1:0-2298 GCA_964541355.1 uncultured Candidatus Obscuribacterales bacterium | reverse complement strand
CAGCCTGCATCAAAAGTCTTACGACAGACAGGAAATTGGCGGTCTGCTCTTTGCCGGTGTTGGGATGGACTGCGTAGAAGGTTCCGGATCTAGTCTGTTTTGTAATGTAGGTTTTGTCGCCACGATCGCCGCGAGCCAGCTTCTGGAGGTCGAGGCTCAAGGCCTGTGCGGTTTGATACCGCATATGGGGCTCCTTTTCCAGGCACTTCATGATAATTGCCTCCAGGTCGGACGGCAATGTCGTATCGGGCTCGGCTTCCAGGAATGGAGTAGGCTTAATGTTGACGTGCATGTAGATGGTCTTGTAGGCATTGTCGCCCTCGAAAGGTCGCTTGCCGACTACCGCCTGGTACATTACGCACCCCAGCGAATAGATATCGGAACGAGCGTCCAGCTGCCCGCCTTTGCACTGCTCCGGACTCATGTAGTAAGGACTTCCAAATACGTCGCCGGTCTGGGTGAGCTTCTGCGGGGTGTCCTCGCCATGATATTCAATCTTAGCGATTCCGAAGTCCAGTAGCTTTACGAGTTCGACATTCTGCGCGGTCCGCACGAGCATGATGTTGCTGGGTTTCACATCCCTGTGAATAACGCCTCTGATATGGGCATGGCTGAGAGCGGAGCAGACTTGGTAAAAGATGGTCATGAAATGACTTAATCTGAGTCGACCCTGATCTTTGAATATTTGCTCGAGGCTGGGGCCGTCTATGTACTCCATAACCATGAATGGGAGTCCTTCCGCCGTCTCGCCGTGATCGATGACTGCGACGATGTTGAGATGAGCTAGCGCTACGGTAGCTTTGAACTCTTGTTGAAAACGCTTCTCTGGTTTCTTCTTTTTAATTTTGTTCTCTGACAGCAGGTGGGGATGGAGCACCTTTACTGCAACCACTCGATCCTGCTTACTGTCAACTGCTTTGTAAACGCGGCTCATGCCGCCGCAACCGATCTCTTCTATAACCTTGTAGCGGTCTAGAAAGACCTGGGCTGTCTGCTGGACAGCTTTTCCATTGGCGGCGCTGCCTTTATTCTGCTGATTCGAATTGTCTTCAGTATCGTGTTGTGCCTGTCTCATCGGTCGAACGGAGGGATTTCTAGCTCGCTTTTGCACCAGATTGTAGATCTGTTCCGGGTTTTCCGTAGTAATACTCCAGAAAACAACGGGTGGATCCTCGCCTTCAGTGCTCAGCACCCAGGTCGGCTCGATTCCTTGAATCAGGTAAGTGACCGTCAGAAGGTAATAGGAGCCATCACTTAATGAAAACTTGACCGACTCCGAATGGGGCGAAGACTCCTCAGCTGCCGCCATCAACGCAGCAAGATGTGCTCTGCTGGGAGGCAATTGGCTTGCGTCCGCAGACTTCTCCGTTGATCCACCATCGGGCGTTTGTCCCGCCGTGTTGTTAAGAGTCATTCGACCTTTCCAGCACTAATTCCATAACAGTCTCTTACCCAGGAGATCAGTATATTCTTCTTACGTTTCCAATGTAATAAAGTTCAAAGCTCAACTGAATTGTAAATGGCAACGATTTTGCCGCGTCGAATTTTATGTTTAAATCTGGCGTCTAATAAACGCTTCCTACTTGTCCGGGGGAAGTTGGCTTTTTCGAGGCTTCCAGTTTTTCATTCTTGGCCGCCAGCGCTTGTCTTTTGACCGAACCGCTTTGCAAAAGCACATGACGGTCAATCCCGTGCGCAGGTGCAAACCGTTATCGGTTTACCGTTTTGCAAAGCTTGACCCATATCGGCCTTAGCTGATTCGGCGGAGCGGCGGTGAGCAATGCGCTAGCGGAGGCAGGCAGATCGGCTCTTCAGTAGTTGCGCTATTCTTCAAGCGCTCCACCACCTCTCGGCGATCCACTCGGTTAGCCCGCAGTTCGCGCTGTAAGGCCAAGCTGAGACGCAGCTTGTATACGGAAATTTTATTCTGAGCGATAAGAATTTGTCCCATCGGAAATCCGGTTTGATTTGCAATGTCGAGGGTACGGTCGAGATCGCTGTTTGAAACTATAGAGGCGTCTTTCAAAAGTTCTCCTAATCTACCACCCCTGGTGGCATGCGCATCTACAGACAGAGACACGAGTGCATCGGAGAAAGACCACTGTTTGCGACGCATCACGTGAATAGCGTATTGAGCCTTGCTCATGTCGAGGAGCTGATCTCGAATCATCCATTGAGCATCGATCGTCCCTCTGAGCAGATGCTCCGGAAGCGACGAATGCAGAGTAAGTATCTTACCTATCGGAACTGGAGTGGTGCAGGCTATGTCGAGCGCGCTCTGAACCTGCTCTTTGCTGG
>CAZISK010001157.1:0-2300 GCA_964541355.1 uncultured Candidatus Obscuribacterales bacterium | reverse complement strand
TTGAAGCAGGTTCATCTGACGCACCTCTATAAAGTTACACCGCTCGGCTTAATTGCCATAATCAAGATGAAGAGCATGCGGTGTGTCGGAGTGCCGGCGGTCAGAAGTCTCAATGAAGATGTGATGTCCGCTGTAGTATCTTCAAAGCTGACAGCACTCTTGATTGGCAACTCCAATGCCAATACACGCATGGTTACCATGCTCAAAGGTGCGAAGCAATTGCAACGCCTGAATGTCGGCGGTCCCTGGTTGAAGAAGGAAGAAGTTGCTTATTTCAAGAAACTCCTTTCCTTCGAGGTCAACAAACCCATTCCTTAGGAAGCCGCATGACACAAGAGACCCAATTTCCCGAATCATTGTCGACGCGTTATCAAAACGCTCGATTGGTAGGGACTGGTGCAACAAGTCGGGTCTATGCCGCATTCGATCAAACTCTGCAAAAAGATGTCGCGATTAAAATCCTCAGTCCATTGGCGAGCAGCCAAACCATCTTGCGCTTTCAACAAGAAGCGAAGGTTATCAGCAGACTCAATCATCCCAACATAGTTGGTGCCCTCGACTTCGCACTGACTGATGAGGTGCAACCATATATGGTTATGGAGCTCATGGGCGACGAAACTCTGTCGACGCTGATAAGACGCGATCGCAAGATCGACCTGAGAAATCTGCTCGGAATATTTATCCAGGTTTGCTCGGCAATGAGTTATGCGCATAACCAGGGTGTACTTCATCGTGATCTCAAGCCGGGCAATGTGTTGATCGAATACAGCGCTGGGGCTGATTTGAGAGCGAAGGTAGCCGACTTCGGCGTGGCAAAAATTGCCGGCACACCGTTCCTTGCCGCTACCGGCAATATCATCATAGGCACGCCGGCTTACATGAGCCCTGAGCAGTTTCACTATCCAGAGGTGGATGTACGCTCAGACATCTATTCATTCGGCTGCGTGATGTTCGAGGCGCTTGAGGGGCGACTGCCATACCTGGCTGAGCACTTGTCTGAGCTTGCGCTCCGTCATGCTACCGAGCCGATACCTAAGTTGCAAGGTTCTGGAGCAGAGCCTGTTCCCAGTCTCTTGAAAGAGTTGGTATACCGATGCCTGGCTAAAGAGCCGGAAGATCGATTCGAGTCGTTTGACCAAATTGAGGAGGTTCTGAAGGAGATTCGAGGCCCGGACATCGATGCGGTAAACATTCGACCAAGGCACACGTCGAAAGGTGAAACAGAGTCGAATTCACATAACTTCGTCAAACTGCATATGCCGGGCAGTGCCATGGTCAAGTTTTTCCTTGCTGGAACAGCTTTGGCCATTTGCTTCGCTGGAGCGTGGATCTGGTTCAAACTATCTCTCAATCAGGAATCCAATACGCCAACCGCTTTCATCCTTGTTGAGCCGAGCTCCCTTCCAAGAGCCGGGCTGGGGGTCAAACTGTCTTCTGGAAGAGGTGCTGCCAAATTCGTCTTGCCTGAGTCATCGCGGAAAGGTACTGACGCCGAACTCTTAGCGAAAGCCCAGGCGGACTATGACAACAGGCAGTTCTTGAGGGCGGAGGAATATCTTAAAACCATTCTAGAAAGGAGTCCAGAGGACTTCAATGCTCTCGTGCTGCGAAGTGATACCAGAAGAGAATTGGACCTTTTGAGCGGCGCCCTCATGGACATGACTAGTGCGATGAAGTTGCGGCCATCGCAAACCAAACTGTTGTACAAGCGCGCCGATCTAAGGAGGGCGACAGGAGACTTCAACGGAGCGTTGGACGACATGAATGAGTTGGTGCAGATTTACCCCAGGGATTCAAAAGCGTTGCTCGGTCGAGCCCAGCTGCATGAATTCATGAGGAGTTACAACGACGCGCTTCAAGATTACACGAGCGCTTCTGAACTAAACCGTGGCGATGAAGCGGCTTGGATCGGAAGAGCCCGGATGCATCAGGAAATGAGCATACACGATAAGGCAATTTCGGAGCTGTCGACAGCTATCTCAATCAATAATAAGAGCGCTGGCTCCTTCTTTCTTCGAGGGAATTCATACTATGCGTCAGGATTGTATAAGCAAGCTATCGATGATTTCAGCAGTGCCATCGAATTGAACGGCAATGATATGAACTACTATGCAAGTAGAGCGGCTGCTTTGCGCAAAAACGGACAGGAGCCTCTGGCACGAATCGATGAAATGAGAGTCGAAAGCAAGCACGGGTTGATCAAGTAACGCTGTCCGTCTGGGTATATCGAAGACATAGTGAGTACTCGGCCAGGATGACCAGAACATATCGACTTACGAAAGGATGTAGCCTTGAAAGTG
>CAZISK010001156.1:0-2306 GCA_964541355.1 uncultured Candidatus Obscuribacterales bacterium | reverse complement strand
CGCGCCTCGCATCATGACTCTGCAGAAATGGACACAACCTCGTTTGGAAGAGGCTGGAGTCGGGCCAGGTAAATGTGTCTTCTCGGTCTATGAAGATTTGATCGAGAGAGGTATATTTGGCGCTGTCTGGCAACGCACCGATGGCAGTGTCACTGATCTCAGACCGAAGCTGGCGGACGGCGCCCGAGGTTAATCAATCCGGACGGCAAGGCAGAGATGACAAGCTCAAACTCGGGGGTGAATCAGAAAGTGGTCCAACCCTCTTCTGTCGAGCTCGTCAAGGTTTCAGGAATCAAGAAATATTTCCCGATTCGAAAGGGTTTCTTCAATCGCCAGGTCGGAGCCGTCCGGGCACTGGACGGTGTGGACCTGACTATCAGAGAGGGAGAAACCCTCGGTTTGGTTGGCGAATCCGGTTGCGGAAAATCCACCTTGGGCCGAGTTATTTTGCGACTTCTGCCTGCAACCGAGGGTCGTGTGACCTTTGAAAACAAAGACGTTCTCTCGGCTTCGGAGAGCGAAATGAAAGCTCTCCGTCGTCATATGCAAATTGTTTTTCAAAATCCGTACGCTAGTCTCGACCCTCGCATGACCATTCGCCAGATCATTCAGGAGCCCCTGGAAATTCACAAGGCGGCACGGGGCTCGGAGCTGCGCGATCGTGTTTTGACGCTTCTTGATCTCGTCGGTCTATCGAAAGAGATGGCCGACCGCTATCCTCATGAATTCTCGGGAGGGCAAAGGCAGCGGGTTGGCATCGCGCGCGCTCTGGCATTGCAGCCCAAGCTCATCATCGCTGACGAGCCGGTGTCCGCGCTAGATGTCAGCGTTCAGGCACAGATTCTAAACTTGCTTATTGGATTGAAAACGGAGTTCAAACTCACCTACCTGTTTATCGCTCATAACCTCGACGTCGTGCGATACGTGAGCGATCGCATCGCGGTGATGTATCTTGGCAAAATCGCGGAGCTTGGCGATTGTCACGAAGTCTATCGCAACCCGCTCCATCCATATTCCAAGGCTCTTATATCGGCGGCTCCGGTACCTGATCCTGACTTCGACAGAAAAGACAGAATTTTGCTGGCAGGCGATCTGCCCAGTCCTGCAAATCCTCCGTCAGGCTGCAGATTCCATACGCGTTGTCCAATCGCTCGCGAGAGATGCGCGAAAGAAGAGCCCCAACTTCGAGAGATTACACCCGAACATTTTTCTGCCTGCCACTTTGCCGAAGAGCTAATGGTGAGTTCGACTTAGTCAGGTGTCTCCTGTTTTCTCACGAAAACCAAGCAGGAGTTTTTTGATTTCATCTGGATGTAGTCGCTGCCGATGCATCGTTTGAAGAAGTTGTATTTAGTGAGCACTTCGACGAATGCCGGTTGGTCGAAAACCATTATTAGTTTAGGTTTGTCTCGTTTGATATCATCCTCATAGTTCTTTAGCTGTATCGCCATCAAGTTTTTCCAGAACTCCTTGTCCGGACGATGTCTGATACAGTGCTCGATCAGAATTAGCAGTGAAAATGGATAACGCGTCGCCGAACGCCTGTTCGTCTGTAAAATGGCCGGATAACCATCGGCGATACCGACACCGACGTACAAGACTTTGTCACCGGTTTTGGTGTATTGCCAGATTATCATCGCTGGACCTTTGAACATATCGCGAAAACCGGAATTCCTACCTATATATCCACCTATAGGCGCCACCTGGCTGTCTTGAATAATAAGCTCCGAGGTGTATCTGTGATAGTCCAGCCAGCAATATGCGCTGGTCGAAACCAATAGAGTGGTTAACGCCAAGCCGTTGACAATGACGGGCTGTCTGGTACTGCTTCTCAATCCTTGGACCAGTACTGCCATTGCTAGGAATACGATCATGTACGCACCTGAAGCCATCGGTAGCATACGGTAAACCCAGGCCTGCTCTCCATGCACATAATTGACAAATGAAGCAAACGTAAAGGCAGTCAATGGTGCCATCCAGTTGCTGAATCTGTTCAATATAATTGCAAGACCAAGTGCCAGACAGAACAGATTGGTCGGATTGGAGAAGTAGAAGCCGCTATGAAGCATGTAGATCAGGCATCTTCTGGAATAGTCGTAACCGTGAAAGTAAAGCGGACCTACCTGTGTGATGAGCACTTCCCACGACGCTTTGGGAAGGAAGCACAGGGCCACGATATAGGCTCAATGGAAAAAGGCGACTGCCCACATCTCAGGGAGGAATAGCCGTTTCAAGTTGCGATTTTGAAGATAGAAAACCGATTATTGATCCAATAAAGAGAATAGTAAATGTGGCTTGAGCGCGAT
>CAZISK010001155.1:0-2317 GCA_964541355.1 uncultured Candidatus Obscuribacterales bacterium | reverse complement strand
GGCAAATGCACCTTTTAAAAGAGAGCTTGGCGAACGCAGCTGAGTAATCTCTAAATCGGTTGTTAGGCAAGCGATAAAGGCGAATAATCATGACCAAGCTCAGTAACGAACAATACAAGCAGTTCTACAAATCTCGCGTCGAGAAGTATAGAGAGGCGAAGAAACGGTACAACCGCCCGCTAACCCTAACCGAAAAGATTTTGACCGCACATCTTGACCACTGGCCTGAGGAAGGTCAACCTGAAGGCGGCAAAACATATACATTCTTGCGCCCAGACCGTGTGGCTATGCAAGATGCCACAGCGCAAATGGCTTTGCTCCAGTTCATGCAGGCAAGGATCGACCGGGTCCAGGTACCTTCCACGGTACATTGCGACCACCTGATTCTAGCTCGTGTCGGCGCTGACCAGGATATGGAGAATGCGCTCAGTGATAATAGAGAGGTTTACGACTTCCTCCGCACAGCCAGCGCCAAGCACGGCATCGGCTTCTGGAAGCCAGGCGCAGGCATCATTCACCAGGTCGTGTTGGAAAACTACGCCTTCCCCGGTGGCATGATGATTGGCACCGATTCCCATACCCCTAACGCAGGTGGGCTGGGCATGATCGCAATCGGCGTCGGTGGCGCGGATGCAGTCGATGTTATGGTAGGAGAGCCCTGGGGAGTAAGATGGCCGAAGCTTATCGGCGTGCATCTCAAAGGATCGCTCAAAGGTTGGACTGCACCTAAAGATGTAATTCTGAAGGTAGCCGGGATTCTGACGGTAAAAGGCGGCACTGGCTGTATCGTCGAATACTTCGGCGAAGGTACCAAGTCGATTAGCTGCACCGGCAAAGGCACAATCACCAACATGGGCGCCGAGTTAGGCGCAACCACCTCGATCTTCCCGTACGATCAACGCATGGCGAAGTATCTGGTAGCGACAGAACGAAAGATTGTGGCTGATCTGGCCGATGAGTTCGCGGACTACCTGAAAGCAGATCCTGAAGTCGAGAAAGATCCAGAGAAATATTACGATCAAATCGTAGAGATCGATCTCGATACCTTGGAACCATATGTGGTGGGACCTCACACCCCGGATCTGGCACGACCGATTTCGAAGCTGGCAGAAGAGGTCAAGACTAACGGCTGGCCGGACGAGCTTAGATTCGCGCTCATCGGTAGCTGCACCAACTCTTCTTATGAAGACATGACACGCGCTGCCAATGTCGCAAAACAAGGCGCCAACGTCGGATTGAAGGCTGAATGTGGTTTTCTCATCACACCAGGGTCCGAACAGATTCATCAGACTATCAAGCGCGACGGGCAGCTCGAGGTTCTCGAGGACATCGGCGGCACCGTTCTTGCCAACGCCTGCGGTCCCTGCATCGGACAATGGAAGCGTGACGACATCAAGCCAGGCGAAAAGAACTCAATCATCACATCATTCAATCGCAACTTCCAGAAGCGCAATGACGGCAATGCAGAGACGCTCGCTTTCATCGGCAGTCCAGAAATCGTCACCGCTCTGGCTCTGGCAGGAAGACTTTCATTCAATCCTCTTACAGACAGCCTCACCACCAGCGATGGCAAGTCCGTAAAACTGGAAGCGCCAGAGTCGTCTGAGCTACCTGCTCAAGGCTTCATCTCAGATGACGATGGCTATATCGAACCGGAACGCGATGGTTCCGGTATGGAGGTCAAGGTTGCCCCCGACAGCGGTCGTTTGCAGCTTCTAGAGCCATTCTCAGCATGGGATGGTAAGGACTATAAAAACTTACCGATTCTGTTGAAAGCCAAAGGAAAATGCACCACCGACCACATCTCTCCTGCTGGCCCGTGGTTGGCTTACAGAGGACATCTCGACAAGATCAGCGATAACATGTTTATCGGTGCAATCAATGCGTATGGCGATCAGCCAGGCACCGTTACGGATCTCCTGGACAACAAGACCAAGCCCACACCAGAGACGGCACGTCATTATAAGAAAGAAGGCCTGGGCTGGATCGTGGTTGGTGACGAGAATTACGGCGAAGGCTCCAGCCGGGAGCACGCCGCAATGTCCCCACGCTTCCTTGGATGCAAAGCCGTACTCGTAAAGAGCTTCGCTCGCATTCATGAGACCAACCTCAAGAAGCAAGGGATTCTAGCGTTGACATTCAGCAACCCGTCAGACTACGACAAGGTCAAAGAGACCGATCGAGTCAGCATAGCCGACCTCAATCAGCTTGCTCCCAACAAGCCGATTACTCTCATACTCCATCATGCCGATGGCAGCGAGGACCAGTTCGAGGTTGTACACACAATGACCGACGAGCAAATTGAGTGGTTCAAAGA
>CAZISK010001154.1:0-2320 GCA_964541355.1 uncultured Candidatus Obscuribacterales bacterium | reverse complement strand
GGAAATTCAAGTGCATTGGTAGGTTCTTCCACATCCTCCATAAAGGAAGAGAACATAGTTGCCGCACCAGAAAAATTTGATGCCATGCCGAACCCTGAAGAGCTGTTGCTCAACAGAGAAGACGCTCCTGCAATCACCGACAGGCTAAATCTTTTTCCTTTCGACTGGCGGGTCGAGACCCCTCGACTGATGGAGATCTACGACAGCTCGAGAGATCCGGGCTGGTCGCCGGCGCAGCTTCCCTGGGATACTCTAGATGTCGAAAGTCTGACACTGGATCAGCGTTACGCCATATCTTACTGGTTTGCGCTGCTTTCCGTTTTTGATGCATCTGGTCCCGCAGTCTTCGCTAGAGCCATGATTCATGCTTACGAAACACATGAAGAAGATGCCATTCGCAAATGCTTCTTCTCGGTTACTCGCGATGAGATGAACCATGAAGAGGTCTGTGGAAAGGCAATCACGTTGCTGACCCCGAACGGTCCTCTGGGTTACGAACCGCAGACGCTGCTGGGCAAACTTGCCCGCAACAACATCGAGTGGCTTTATCATAACGGCGCGCGCTACTGGCGCGGTTACAAGAAAGCGATCGAGATGTATCCCATGGGGATTCTATTCAGCTCCTTCCTGTTTGGCGAAGTAGCTTCGTCAACCCTGTTCCACAGCATGTATCAGAACACGACGATTCCCGTCTTCAAAGAAGCTTTCCGCAACATCGGCCGTGACGAAGGACGACATCTGAGCTTCTGCTTGGCGTTGCTCAAAGAGGTCCTACCTAAGATGAACCAGGAAGAGAAGGATATCGTGACCAAGCAGTTCCGCGCCGGATTCATTTTCCTCTCCGGTATACTTTACGAGCCACCGGAAGAGTTCTGGCAACTGCCGAAGACATTCCTGCCCGCCCAACGATTGCTGGAAGAGCAAGCCAGATCGGCAGGCTTTGGCATCCTCGATCTGGAAGAAAGAAGGGAAAACTGGCGCACAGCTGTCGTACGACTAAAAACAATCGTAGAGCCGCATGGAGTCAAGTTCCCCGCGCTGCCGGAGATTGATGTCGAAGGCGAAGATGTGGCATTCGACGCTGACAAAATCGTGCCCATATTTTAACGGGTGTGACACATGGCGAGACCGCGCGCTGATAACTACGAGCAGAGACGGCAGGAGATCCTGGACACGGCGGCCACCATGTTCGCGGAGAAGGGCTTCGACGGCACGTCGATCGCCGACATCGCAAACCGGTGCGGAGTCTCAAAGGCCTTGCTTTATCACTATTATGACTCCAAGGACGCTTTGCTTTATGACATGTTGCACAGTCACTGCCAGCTCCTGGTAGGCACCGCCAATGATGCCCTTAAGCGCGCCGATCAACCTCAGAACCAGCTTCAGAGCCTCGTCCGAGCACTGATGAATCTCTACATGGATTCGCGGAATAAACATATCGTGCTGCTTAACGATCTCCACTGTTTATCAGCCGAACAACAATCGAATATCAAGCGCCTGGAAAAATCCATTCTGCAAATCATCAAAGACATCCTCGAAAAACTTCGTCCGGACCTTACCGAGCCGATGCGCACTTCACTGGCGATGTACCTGATGGGAGCAATCAACTGGACTTATACCTGGTTCAAACCAAATGGACCTTTTTCCGCAGGAGAGTTTGCGGATGTAGCCACTTCCGTGTTTTTGAACGGCATTCAAAGCGAGTTAGTGTCGGTCAATCCATCGACTTAACAATGTGCAGCTTTCCATGTGGCAGCCGAATAAAGCGCTAGGTGAGGTGCATCGGTCAACGCCAGTCCACCAGCCACCATCAACTCAACATAGGCGCAACGGCGCATAACAGCGCGGCGAGCTCAGGTGCCTTAGCCCTGTCGGTTAGCTCCTGAGCGATGCCTCGCAAATGGTAAGAGTCGATCGTCTTACAATTTGTTGGAATCATAAAATCGCCCTTTCAGCTAGAACAGGCAGTTTCAATTCTTTGTGCCGGTGGCGGAACAAAAGCCCAGGTCTCACAGTCAAACATTTTTATCTAGGACCCAATGCAATGCTGCTTGGGTTGGGGTCTTACACATCGAGAGATGTGGTATCTAAATTCGGGGAAACTATGACGGCTTATAGACAATGGCCAATGGCGCTCCTGGCGCCCCTTTTCTTCATTCTATTTCTATTCAGCATTTCTCTTTTCGCCACAACCCCAAAACATTCATCGCGAGTACTGCACTGCCAGACATCCTTCGGTCCGCCTCAGGGATACAGAACGCTGCCGATGACAATACCATCGAGTGCGTCCTCGGGTGATTACCTTCGGCAGGTCAACCAG
>CAZISK010001153.1:0-2323 GCA_964541355.1 uncultured Candidatus Obscuribacterales bacterium | reverse complement strand
TGAGCTTCGTGCCGGCTTCCACAACAGCCAACTTTTTCGTCGGCTGCACTGAGATTTTATTCATTTCGCTAACATCAATGACGATACCACCCTCGACCAGGGAAAAACCTTCGTAGCTATGCCCGCCGGCTCTGATTACAAATGGAGTGTTCTCCTCCCGAGCCAATTTGACCGCATGCACTACGTCTGTGGGTGTAGTGCAATAGAAAATGTACTCGGGCCGGGTCGAGAATCGAGCGTTGTAGTTTTCACGAGAGCGTTCGTAGCTGCTATCGCCACGTTTTACGACACGACCGAGAAAGTCAGCGGTCGGGCGCAGAATTGAAACGGAATAATTAGGCACCACAGCCGATGCCACTTCTTTAACACTGACCTCAGTTTCCTCCCCAAATGCTTCGAGATCCAGCTGACCGGCAGCCAACAACGTGGCTCCTTTCAAGGTATTCTTCAAAAAGTGACGCCGAGAAATTTCCACAGGACTGTACCGAAGTTGATGTTGCGTGTCTTATGACACGGCTTCGGAAATTATATCGCAGACCGGTGAGCGCATCAGAACGAAATTAGCTCGTTGCTTTCAAATCAGCAGCTTGAACCATTTCGCGCATACGAGGGTGATCGCCATCGATAGTCTTCGACCACTGCTCGAAGTCGGGCACCTGCTCTCCGACTCGAAACAGGAAATAGTAGACGCTCAGCTCACCAACAAAGCTGAATCTCTTCTTTATATCTTTGCTGAGCTCTTCGTACGAACCTTTCGATCGCAGATAGTTACGGGTGCCTTTGTGCGTTGTATCCAACTCGATCAACGTCTGTGCATTCCTGATTGTGCCTTCGACCTTTTTTCTGCTGTGCATAATTCCAGGATGCTCCATCAGTCGATCCACATCCTCAGCAGTGAAGGCAGCAACCTTGCGAACATCGAACCCAGCAAATCCGCTTTGATACTCGGACCAATGCTTTTCAATCTGGGACCAGCGCACTCCAGCTTGAAACACTGCTCTGGTAATAATTTCCAGATAGTCATTAAGACTGGTCGGATTGATCCTTTTCGGGATAGCCATTTCACAACCTCAACAGATAACCGAAAACAGCCGGCGCTTCAATACTAAAAAGCGTTTTACCCATGAATAGGTGGTTAAATGCATTTGATTGTGTTTCACCCAATTGTCACTGGACTGACAGAGAGAATTTCAATCGAGCGGTGCAAGCGAATTCAGTATCGGATCGGTCTTATCAACGACGACGGACGTGTCGGGATGAGCTTTCATAAACGCCATACGCGCCTTGCTCGTAATGTTGGGACACTGGGTTATATCAAGTACCTCTAGATTGCGACAACGACCGAGCTTCGCCAGCCCTTTATCGGTAATTTTGTTTTGGGAAATGTAGAGCAACCTCAAGTTCGGCAAGTCACCCAGCAATTCGAGATGATCATCGTTTAGTTTGAGATTAGCCAATCGCAGTTGAGCGAGACTCTTCATTTTCGCAACAACAGGAACCACCTTATTGTCGAGGTACGTTCCGGTCAAATCGATGAATGACAGTCGAGGCACGTTCATTTGCAGGTACTCGACGCCGCTGAGAGTAACATTTTTCGAGTTGTACAAACTCAATCCTCCGAGCTTGGGGATTTTTGCAATACTCTCGAAGGCCCCTTCCGGAAGTTGAAGGACCGTCATGTCCAAATGTACCAGTTCCGGCAACTTAGCCAGATTGTCCAACCCCTTGGACGACAGCTTTGAGGCCAGCGATATGTGTACTCCCCTGACGGTCTTTATTTTGCAGAGGGCCGCGAGTCCTTCATCACTCAACGAAGTAGTCTTAAGCCGAACACCTTTGATTTTCTTGCCTATCAGATACCGAAATCCTACGCCCGTGACGCTACCACCCACCTCCACGCTAATATTGCGAACATCGGCTTCCTTCCTTAAGGATTTAAAGTCTTCGTCAGTGAGCGTCGGTGCGCTATGCCAACCCTCCTCGCCCATGAAGTCAAGACCGCGTCGCCATTTTTTCTCTTCAAGCTGATTGAGCGCTTGTCGAAGCTCCGGGGCCGGCACATCCGGTTTTACGCTTAAAGTGCTATCCGAAGAGGAAATATTCTGAAAAATAACTGCACCGAGGGTGGTGACCAGCAGCAAAACCAATCCGAAAATAGCAGGTGTCGTGATAGACCGCGTCTGGGAATCATTGAATTGAAACGTACCAGTATGATCCGAATGGGGGCTATATGCCTCAGTCAGGGCACGCTTCACCGCATCCATATTCTGATATCGATCGCGGGGAGACTTTTGCAGACAGGTCAGTATCACCTTGCGGATTT